>NZ_PSUB01000007.1:0-208471 GCF_002931595.1 Rathayibacter sp. AY2B9 | reverse complement strand
GTTCCTCCCCCTCCCACCCCGGAGCCGCCGACGGCGGCCCCGACACGACCCAGAAGGGCTCCTAGTCCGTGCCAACGACACGCCTCAGCACCGAACCCACCGCCGTCCTCGTCCTCGAGGACGGACGACGATTCCGGGGCCAGGCCTACGGCGCCCGAGGCCGCACCCTGGGCGAGATCGTCTTCGCCACCGGCATGACCGGGTACCAGGAGACGCTGACCGACCCGAGCTACGCCGGCCAGATCGTCGTTCAGACCGCGCCCCACATCGGCAACACCGGGACCAACGACGAGGACATGGAGTCGCGCCGCATCTGGGTCGCCGGCTACGTCGTCCGCGACCCCTCCCGCGTCGTCTCCAACTTCCGCGCGCAGCGCTCCCTCGGCGACGACCTGGAGACCGACGGCATCGTCGGGATCTCCGGCGTCGACACCCGGGCGATCACCCGCCACATCCGCTCGGCCGGCTCGATGCGCGCCGGCGTGTTCTCCGGCGAGGACCTCGCCCTCCCCGAGGAGGAGCAGCTCGCGCTGGTCCTCGGCGGCCGGCAGATGCAGGGGCTCAACCTCTCCTCCTCGGTCTCGACCGACGAGCAGTACACGGTGCCCGCCCGCGGCGAGCGCGTCGGCTCGGTCGCGGTCATCGACCTGGGGGTGAAGACCTCGACGGTCGACTACCTCGCGGAGCGCGGCTTCGACGTGCACGTGCTGCCCGAGTCGGTGACCGCCGAGCAGGTGCTCGCGCTCGACCCGTCCGCGCTCTTCTTCTCCAACGGCCCCGGCGACCCCGAGGCCTCGGACCGCCACGTCGAGCTGCTGCGCACCACCCTGCGCGCCGACCTGCCGTTCTTCGGCATCTGCTTCGGCAACCAGCTGCTGGGGCGCGCTCTCGGCTTCGGCACCTACAAGCTCCCGTTCGGCCACCGCGGGATCAACCAGCCCGTGCTCGACAAGCTCACCGGCCGCGTGGAGATCACCTCGCAGAACCACGGGTTCGCCGTGGACGCGCCGATCGAGGGCGAGCTGGACTCGCCCGAGGGCTTCGGCCGCGTCGAGGTCAGCCACTACTCCCTCAACGACTCGGTCGTGGAGGGCCTGCGCTGCCTCGACATCCCCGCCTTCTCGGTGCAGTACCACCCGGAGGCGGCGGCCGGCCCGCACGACTCCAACCACCTCTTCGACCGCTTCCGCGAGATGGTCGTGCAGCGCACGGCCGGGCGCGGGGCCTCGGAGCCCACCGACATCCCCACGACCAGCAGCATCGGAGAGCAGAAGTAATGCCGCGCAGGGAAGACATCCAGAGCGTCCTGGTCATCGGCTCCGGCCCGATCGTCATCGGACAGGCCGTCGAGTTCGACTACTCCGGCACCCAGGCCTGCCGCGTGCTGCGCGCCGAGGGGGTGCGCGTGATCCTCGTCAACTCCAACCCGGCGACGATCATGACCGATCCCGACTTCGCCGACGCCACCTACGTGGAGCCGATCACGCCCAAGGCGATCGAGGCGATCATCGCCAAGGAGAAGCCGGACGCGATCCTGCCGACCCTCGGCGGGCAGACGGCCCTGAACGCGGCCATCCAGCTGCACGACCTCGGGATCCTCGAGAAGTACGGCGTCGAGCTCATCGGCGCGAGCTTCGAGGCGATCAACCGCGGCGAGGACCGCCAGATCTTCAAGCAGCTGGTGCTGGACGCGGGCGCCGACGTCGCGAAGTCCTACATCGCGCACACCGTCGACGAGGCGATCGAGTACGCCGAGGACCTGGGCTACCCCCTCGTCATCCGCCCGTCGTTCACCATGGGCGGCCTGGGCTCCGGCTTCGCCTACACCCGCGAGGAGCTGGTGCGGATGGTCGGCGACGGCCTGCACCAGAGCCCCACCACCGAGGTTCTCCTGGAGGAGTCGATCCTCGGCTGGAAGGAGTACGAGCTCGAGCTCATGCGCGACACGGCCGACAACACGGTCGTCGTCTGCTCGATCGAGAACGTCGACCCCGTCGGCGTGCACACGGGCGACTCGATCACCGTGGCACCGGCGCTGACCCTCACCGACCGCGAGTACCAGAAGCTGCGCGACATCGGCATCCGGATCATCCGCGACGTGGGCGTGGACACCGGCGGCTGCAACATCCAGTTCGCGATCGACCCGGCGGACGGCCGGATCATCGTGATCGAGATGAACCCGCGCGTCTCCCGCTCCTCCGCCCTCGCCTCCAAGGCGACCGGCTTCCCGATCGCCAAGATCGCCGCGAAGCTCGCCATCGGCTACCGCCTGGACGAGATCCCGAACGACATCACCAAGGTGACGCCGGCGAGCTTCGAGCCGACGCTGGACTACGTGGTCGTGAAGGTCCCGCGGTTCGCGTTCGAGAAGTTCCCGGCCGCCGACAAGACGCTGACCACGACCATGAAGTCGGTGGGCGAGGCGATGGCGATCGGCCGCAACTACGCGCAGGCGCTGCAGAAGGCGCTCCGCTCGCTCGAGAAGCGCGGCTCGTCGTTCCACTGGGGGGCGCAGGAGCGCTCGGTCGAGGAGCTCCTCGAGATCGCGAGGACCCCGACCGACGGCCGCATCGTCACCGTGCAGCAGGCGCTGCGCCTGGGAGCCACGGTCGAGCAGGCGTTCGAGTCCACGAAGATCGACCCCTGGTTCCTCGACCAGATCGTGCTGATCAACGAGATCGCCGACCTGGTGCACGAGCACGACGGCCTCGACGCCGGACTCCTCCGCCTGGCGAAGGACCACGGCTTCTCGGACGCGCAGATCGCCGAGCTCCGCGGGCTCGACGAGGCGGAGGTCCGCCGCACCCGCTACGCGCTGGACGTGCGCCCGGTCTACAAGACCGTCGACACCTGCGCGGGTGAGTTCCCGGCGCTCACGCCGTACCACTACTCCTCGTACGACGAGGAGACGGAGGTCGTCGCCGCCGACCGCCGCAAGGTCGTCATCCTGGGCTCCGGCCCCAACCGCATCGGCCAGGGGGTCGAGTTCGACTACTCCTGCGTGCACGCCTCGTTCGCGCTCTCGGACGCGGGCTTCGAGACGATCATGATCAACTGCAACCCCGAGACGGTCTCGACCGACTACGACACCTCGGACCGCCTCTACTTCGAGCCGCTGACTCTCGAGGACGTGCTCGAGGTCATCCACGCGGAGTCGCAGTCCGGCGAGCTCGTCGGCGTCGTCGTGCAGCTGGGCGGCCAGACGGCGCTCGGGCTCGCCGCGGGCCTCGAGGCGGCCGGCGTGCCCATCCTCGGCACCACCCCAGCGAACATCGACCTCGCGGAGGAGCGCGGCGCGTTCTCGCGGATCCTCGACGAGGCGGGGCTTCTCGCTCCGCGCAACGGCACCGCGACCGACCTCGACGGCGCCCGTGAGGTCGCGGTGGAGATCGGCTACCCGGTCCTCGTCCGTCCGTCGTTCGTCCTCGGCGGGCGCGGCATGGAGATCGTCTACGGCACGCCCCAGCTCGAGGACTACTTCGAGCGGATGGCCGGCGAGGGGATCATCGACGAGGCGCACCCGCTGCTGGTGGACCGCTTCCTCGACGACGCGATCGAGATCGACGTCGACGCGCTCTTCGACGGGGAGCAGCTCTACATCGGCGGCGTGATGGAGCACATCGAGGAGGCCGGCATCCACTCCGGCGACTCGGCGTGCACGCTCCCGCCGGTGACGCTCGGCCGCCGGCAGATCGACCAGGTGCGGGAGGCGACCCTCGCGATCGCGCAGGGCGTCGGCGTCCGGGGACTGCTGAACGTCCAGTTCGCGATCGGCCAGGGCGTGCTCTACGTGCTCGAAGCGAACCCCCGGGCCTCGCGCACCGTGCCGTTCGTGTCGAAGGCGCTGGGCATCCCGCTCGCGAAGGCCGCGTCGCGCCTGATGGTGGGCGAGACCATCGCCGCGCTGAAGGCCGAGGGCCTGCTGCCCGAGCGCGACGGCTCCGACGTCCCGATGGACTCTCCCATCGCGGTGAAGGAGGCGGTCCTGCCGTTCAAGCGCTTCCGTACCAAGGAGGGCCAGATCGTCGACTCGCTGCTCGGGCCCGAGATGCGCTCCACCGGCGAGGTCATGGGGATCGACCGCGACTTCCCGCGCGCCTTCGCGAAGAGCCAGGACGCCGCGTACGGCGGCATGCCGGCGAGCGGGACCGTCTTCATCTCGGTCGCCGACCGCGACAAGCGCTCGATCGTCCTGCCCGCGCTGCGCCTGCGCCAGCTCGGCTTCGACATCCTCGCGACCGAGGGCACGGCCGAGGTGCTGAACCGCAACGGGATCCAGGCCCGCGTGGTCCGCAAGTACAGCGAGACCGCCGAGGACGACGCGCCCTCCATCGTCGAGCTGATCGCCCGCGACGAGGTCGACGTGGTGATCAACACGCCCAGCGGAGGAGCGACCCGCGCCGACGGCTACGAGATCCGCGCGGCCGCGGTCGCCGCGGACAAGCCGCTGTTCACCACGATCGCCCAGCTCGCGGCGGCGGTCGCCTCGCTCGACGCGGCGAACGAGCCCTTCGAGGTGACGAGCCTGCAGGACTACGCCCTGCGCCGCGCGGAGCGCACCGCGTGAGCGGCGGCGCGGCGGGCACCGCCTCCTTCGGCTCGCGCCTCGAGGCGGCGTTCGCCGCGCACGGCCGGCTCTGCGTCGGGATCGACCCGCACGCGTACCTGCTCGACGCGTGGGGCCTCGCCGACGACGCGGCCGGGCTCGAGAGCTTCGGCCGAACGGTCGTCGAGGCGGCGGCCGGCCGTGTGGGCGTCGTCAAGCCGCAGATCGCCTTCTTCGAGCGGCACGGCTCGGCGGGCTACGCCGCGCTCGAGCGCGTGCTCGCCGACGCCCGCGAGGCCGGACTGCTGGTGATCGCCGACGTCAAGCGCGGCGACATCGGCACGAGCGTCACCGCCTACGCCGAGGCGTGGCTCCGGCCGGGCTCGCCGCTCGAGGCGGACGCCATGACCGCCGCGGCCTACCAGGGGCTCGGCTCCCTCGAGGAGATGCTGACCCTCGCCGAGGAGGCGGGCAAGGGCGTGTTCGTCCTCGCAGCCACCTCCAACCCCGAGGCCCGTCCCGTGCAGCGCGCTCTCGTGCAGGACGGCGACCGGGCGGGATCCACCGTGGCACGCGCGGTCGTGGCGGACGTGGCATCCTGGAACGACGCTCACGCTCGCGCGTCGATCGGCTCGGTCGGCGTGGTGCTCGGCGCCACGGTCGCCCTGGGCGACTTCGGCATCGGCATCGACGAGCCGCTGCACCCCGCACTCCCGGTGCTCGCGCCCGGCTTCGGCCACCAGGGCGCGGCCGTCGCGGACGCGCAGCGGCTGTTCGGCGCGCTGAGCGCCGCCACCATCGTCAGCGAGTCGCGCAGCGTGCTCGGCGCCGGCCCCTCGGGGATCGCGGCCGAGATCACCCGCCGCGCGACCGACATCCAGGAGACCCTTGTCCGCTGAAACCGTCAGCCCCGATCCCGGCGCCTCCCCGCGCCCGGAGGCCGTGCGCCGTCCCTCGCCGCCCGAGGTCGACCGGCGCGCCGCCTCCGAGGCCGCGATCGCGGCGCGCCGTGCCCGCGCCGCCGTCAAGAAGGCCGTCGCCGCCGGACGCCGCCCCGCGACCGCCGTGCTCGCGGCGGCCCAGGCCGAGCCGCTCGGAGTCGAGGGGCGGATGCGCGTCAGCGAGCTGCTCCGCGCCGTGCCCGCGCTCGGCGTGGTGAAGACGCCCCGGGTGATGGACCAGCTGCGGATCGCCGAGTCGAAGCGCCTCGGCGGCCTCGGCCGGCGCCAGGTCGAGGGCCTGGCGTCGTTCCTCGAGGAGCGGGAGTCGCGGCAGCGCCGCCCCGGCCGCAACCGCCTGCTCGTCCTCGCCGGTCCGACCGCGGTCGGCAAGGGCACCGTGTCGACCTACATCCGCGAGAACTACCCGGACGTCCTGCTCTCGGTCTCGGCCACCACCCGGGCCCCGCGTCCGGGCGAGGTGGACGGCGTCAGCTACTACTTCGTCGACGACGCCGAGTTCGACCGGATGGTCGCGGCGGGGGAGTTCCTCGAGTACGCCGTCGTCCACAACGCTCACCGCTACGGCACGCCCCGCGGCCCCATCGACGCCGCGCTGGAGCAGGGCCGGCAGGTGATGCTCGAGATCGACATCCAGGGTGCCCGCCAGGTGCGCGAGCGGATGCCGGACGCGCGGCTGGTCTTCCTCCTGCCGCCGAGCTGGGACGAGCTGGTCCGCCGGCTGGTCGGCCGCGGCACCGAGAGCGCGGAGGAGCAGGAGCGCCGCCTGGGCACCGCGAAGGTGGAGCTGGCCGCGCAGGACGAGTTCGATTTCGCCGTCGTCAACAGCACCGTGCCCGAAGCGGCCCGCGAGGTCGTAGAATTGATGTCGCCTCGTGCCGACGGCGCGCCCGCTGACCCGGGCCGCTGACACCGGGCCACCGACCACCTCCGGGCCGACGCCCCGGGTCCCACCGGGCACACGCCCCTCGGAGCCCGCGCGCCGTGTTGCTCCGGAGCCGCAGATCGGCGCTGATGCGCCTGCAAGGAGACACCCATGGCCAACAACCTCGGCATCATCGACCCGCCCATCGACGAGCTCCTCTCGAAGGTCGACTCCAAGTACGCGCTGGTGATCTTCGCCTCCAAGCGCGCCCGCCAGATCAACGACTACTACGCCGACCTCCACGAGGGCAGCCTGTTCGACAACGTCGGCCCGCTGGTCGACTCCACCATCGACGACAAGCCCCTCTCGGTCGCACTGCACGAGATCAACGAGGACAAGCTCGTCGCCAAGCCCCTCGCCGAGTAGTCCCCTCCGGGTGGGCTCCTCTCTCGAGGCCGGCCGACGGCTCAACGTCGTCGTCGGCATCACCGGCGGCATCGCCGCGTACAAGGCCGTCGGAGTCGTCCGCGCGCTGGTCCTCGCGGAGCACGACGTGCACGTCGTCGCGACCGAGGCCGCGCTGCGCTTCGTCGGGAAGCCCACCCTCGAGGCCATCTCGCGGAACCCGGTGCACACCGAGCTCTACGAGGGCGTCGCCGAGGTCCGGCACGTGGCCATCGGCCAGGCCGCCGACCTCATCGTGATCGCGCCCGCGACGGCGCACACGCTCGCCAAGCTCGCCGCCGGCCTCGCCGACGACCTGCTCGGCAACACGGTGCTCGCGAGCACCGCCCCGCTCGTGGTCGCCCCCGCGATGCACACCGAGATGTGGGCGAACGCCGCCACCGTCGCGAACACGGCGGTGCTCCGCTCCCGCGGCGTGCACGTCGTCGGCCCCGCGGTCGGCCGCCTCACCGGCGCCGACTCGGGCCCCGGCCGCATGGAGGAGCCCGAGACGATCGTGGCGGAGGCCCTCGCCGTCCACGCCCGCTCCGCCTCCGCCCGCCGCGACCTCGCGGGCGTACGCGTCCTCGTGACCGCCGGCGGCACCCGCGAGCCCCTCGACCCGGTGCGCTTCGTCGGCAACCGCTCCAGCGGCAGGCAGGGCGTCGCGCTCGCGCTGGCCGCTGCGGCCCGGGGCGCGGAGGTCACCCTCCTCGCCGCGAACCTCGACGTGCCGGCGCCGGAGGGCGTCACGGTCCTCCCGGTGGGCACCGCGCTCGAGCTGCGCGAGGCCGCCCTCGCCGCGGCCCCCGGCGCGGACGTCGTGATCATGGCCGCGGCCGTCGCCGACTACCGGCCCGCCGCGGTCGCCGACGCGAAGATCAAGAAGGAGCAGCAGGGCGACCGTCTCGTCCTCGAGCTCGTCAAGAACCCGGACGTCCTCGCCGAGATCTCCGCCTCCCGGCGGGAGGGGCAGATCGTCGTCGGCTTCGCCGCGGAGACCGAGCCGGACCGGGACGCGATGCTCGCCCTCGGCCGCGCCAAGATCGCCCGCAAGGGCTGCGACCTGCTCGTCCTCAACAGGGTGGGCTGGGCCGAGGGTTTCCAGAGCGACAGCAACGCCGTCGTGGTCCTCGATCGGGCCGGCGATATAGTTGGCGAGGCCTCGGGCAGCAAGGCGGAGGTGGCCGATCGCGTCCTCGACGCGGTCGTGCGCTAGCCCCGCCGGTCCGCCCGCCCAGGCGCCGATCGCCTGCCGCCCGGCATCGCGCCCGCCAGGCCACTCCCGGTACGAACGACCCCGGTCCGCACGAGCCGGGACGAGAAGAGAAGCATGACCTCCGGTCCCCTCCGCCTGTTCACCTCCGAGTCCGTCACCGAGGGCCACCCGGACAAGATCTGCGACCAGATCTCGGACCGCATCCTCGACGCCCTGCTCCGCGAGGACCCGCACAGCCGGGTCGCCGTCGAGACGCTGGTCACGACGGGGCTCGTGCACGTCGCGGGCGAGGTCTCCACGAGCGGCTACGTCGAGATCCCCAAGATCGTGCGCGACACGATCGTCGAGATCGGCTACGACTCCTCGGAGAAGGGCTTCGACGGCCGCTCCTGCGGCGTCTCGGTCTCGATCGGCCAGCAGTCGCCCGAGATCGCGGCGGGCGTCGACACGGCGCTCGAGGTCCGCTCCTCCGAGGCGGGCGAGGACGCCTTCGACCGCCAGGGCGCGGGCGACCAGGGCCTGATGTTCGGCTTCGCGACCGACGAGACCCCCGAGTACATGCCGCTGCCGAGCTGGCTCTCGCACCGCCTCGCCGAGCGCCTGGCCGCCGTCCGCAAGTCGGGCGAGCTCGACTACCTCCGGCCCGACGGCAAGACCCAGGTCACCATCGGCTACGACGGCACGACGCCGTCCACCATCGACACCGTCGTCCTGTCCACCCAGCACGCCGAGCACGTCAGCACCGAGACGATCCACGCGGACATCGCGGCGCACGTCATCCGCCCCGTCCTCGAGACGGTCGACCTCGACTCCTCCGCCGTGCGCCTGCTGATCAACCCGACGGGCCGCTTCGAGATCGGCGGCCCTCAGGGCGACGCCGGGCTCACCGGCCGCAAGATCATCGTCGACACCTACGGCGGAGCGTCCCGCCACGGCGGCGGCGCGTTCTCGGGCAAGGACCCGTCGAAGGTGGACCGCTCGGCCGCCTACGCCATGCGGTGGGTCGCCAAGAACGCGGTCGCCGCGGGGCTCGCCTCGCGGCTGGAGGTGCAGGTCGCCTACGCCATCGGCAAGGCGGCCCCGGTCGGCCTCTACGTCGAGACCTTCGGCACCGGCACCGTCTCCGACGAGACGATCACCGAGGCGATCCGCTCGGTCTTCGACCTGCGCCCGGCCGCGATCATCCACGCACTCGACCTGCTCCGCCCGATCTACGCGCAGACCGCGGCCTACGGCCACTTCGGCCGGGAGCTCCCCGACTTCACCTGGGAGCGCCTCGACCGGGTCGACGACCTGCGCTCCGCCGCGGGCCTCTCGTAGCGGGCGCGGCGGCGATGGCGACGAGCGGAGCCGTCGCGCGCGTGCTCCTGGACTCGCCCCTCCCGCAGCTCGACCGGCTCCTGGACTACGCGGTGCCGGAGGCGCTGCGCGGCGAGGTGGTCCCCGGCGTGCGCGTGCGGGTGCCGTTGCGGACCGGAGGCCGGATCGCCGACGCGTTCGTCGTCGAGACGGGGGAGGGGACCGAGCACGCCGGAGCGCTCAGCGGCATGGAGGAGCTGGTCTCGCCGCTCGTCGTGCTGACCCCGGAGGTCTGGGCCCTCGCCCGCCGGGTGGCCGACCGCGCCTCCGGGGGCGCGAGCGACGTGCTGCGCCTGGCCGTGCCGCGCCGCCACGTCCGCGTCGAGAAGGCGCGACTCGCCGCGGGTCCCGCTCCTGCGGCGCCCGCGGTCGAGGCGGGCGGCGTGACGGGCTACCCCGACGCCTCCTTTGTTGGACTCGCCGAGGGGGCCCGGCTGGCGGTCGGCGCCGTGCCGGCTCCGGTGAGGCTCGACTCGGGCGCGTGGGTCGGCGGCTGGGCCGTCACGCTCGCCGAGCTCGCCCGGGACACGCTCGCCGCGGGCCGCGACGCGATCCTGGCCGTCCCCGACTACCGCGACCAGGAGCAGCTGGAGCTCGCTCTCGCCGCCCTCGTCCCCGCGGAGGCGGTGGTGCGCCTCGATGCGCGGCAGAAGGGCGCCGAGCGCTACTCCGCCTTCGTCCGCTGCCTCGATCCCGGGCCGCGGGTCGTCGTCGGCAACCGCTCCGTCCTCTACGCGCCCTCCTCCGCCCTCGGCCTGATCGCGCTCTGGGACGACGGCGATCCGCTCTTCGCCGAGCCGCTCGCGCCCTACGCGCACGCCCGCGACGTCGCCCTGGTGCGGCAGGAGCAGAGCGGCGCCGGCCTCGTCCTGCTCGGCAACACGCGCACGGTCGAGGTCGAGCGGCTCGTCGAGATCGGCTTCGCGACCGAGGTGGAGCCGCGGCCGAGCCGCCGCCCGCACGTCGTGCCGACCGCCCAGCAGTGGGCGGCCGACGAGCACGACGCGGCAGCGCGCATCCCCTCCTCCGCCTGGCGGGAGGCGCGGAAGGCCCTCGACTCCGGTCCCGTGCTGGTCCAGGTCGCGCGCCCCGGCTACGCGCCGGTGGTCGCCTGCGCCCGTTGCCGGACCGTCGCACGCTGCAACCGCTGCCAGGGTCCGCTCGGCGTGCACTCCGAGGGCGGGCGGCCGAGCTGCGGCTGGTGCGGCCTGATCGCGGCCGACTGGACCTGCTCCGTCTGCGAGGCGACGGCTCTGCGCCTCGTCTCCCTCGGCGCGGGCCGCACCGCGGAGGAGCTCGGACGCGCCTTCCCGGGTGCCAAGGTGATCGTCGCCGACGGGCAGCGCCCCGTGCTCACCCTCCCCGACGAGCCCGCGCTCGTCGTGGCCACGCGCGGGGCGGAGCCGCGGGCCGACGGCGGCTACCACGCCGTCCTGCTGCTGGACGGCGAGCGGATGCTGGCCCGCGAGAGCCTGCGGGTCGCCGACGACGCGCTCCGCACCTGGTCGAACGCCGCGGCGCTGGCCCGCCCGGGCGCGCCGGTCCTCCTGGTCGGGGTCGGCGGCCGGCTCGCGACCGCCCTGGCGACCTGGCGGCAGGCCGAGTACCTCCGGGCCGAGCTCCAGGAGCGGCGCGCTCTGCGCTTCCCGCCCGCGGTGCGCCTGGCCACGGTGAGCGGCGACGCGCACGCGGTGGAGGAGGCGCTCGACGCGCTCGACGAGGACGACCGGCACGAGGTCCTCGGTCCTGTCGGGCTCGAGGACGGCTCCGTCCGGGCGATCGTCCGGTTCGACTACGCTCGCGGTGCGGATGTGGCCGCGCGCCTCCGCTCCGCCGTGATCCGCAACGCCACGCGCCGTCGTCGCCCGCCGACCACGCCCGGCCGCTTCCGGCCGGCCCCCCGGCTCCGGGTCCGTCTCGACGACCCCGACATCCTCTGACTCCCCAGGAGACCCCCGTGCGCCTCGTCTTCGCCGGCACGCCCGCCGCTGCCGTTCCGACCCTCCGCGACCTCGCCGCCTCCGCGCACGAGGTCGTGGCCGTGGTCACCCGGGAGGACGCCCCGGTGGGCCGCAAGCGCGTGCTCACCCCCTCGCCGGTCGCCGTCGCGGCCGAGGAGCTGGGGATCCCGGTGATCCGGGCGAACCGCCTCGACGAGGACGTGACCGACCGGATCGCGGAGCTCGCCCCCGACCTCGGCGTGATCGTGGCCTACGGCGGCCTCGTCCGGCAGCGCCTGCTGGCGGTGCCGCGCCTGGGCTGGATCAACCTGCACTTCTCCCTGCTGCCGCGCTGGCGCGGGGCGGCTCCCGTCCAGCGGGCGCTGATGGCGGGCGACACGCGGATCGGCGCGAGCGTCTTCCAGCTGGTCGCCGAGCTCGACGCCGGTGACGTGTACGCCGAGCTCGCCGTCGACGCGGGGGAGCGCACCGCGGGCGAGCTGCTGACGGAGCTGGCCGGGAGCGGCGCCGGCCTCACCCTCGGCGTGGTCGACGCGCTGGAGGAGGGCACGGCCGTCGCGACTCCGCAGACCGGAGAGGCGACCCCCGCTCCCAAGCTCGACGCCGCCGACGGCCGGATCGACTGGAGCCTCCCGACCGCGCGGGTCCTCGCGCTCGTGCGCGGAACGACTCCCGAGCCCGGAGCCTCGACCGCGGTGGGCGACGCGCGCCTCAAGGTGCTCGCGGTCCGCGCGGCCGAGGGGGACCTCGCTCCCGGCGTCGTCCGCCTCGACTCGGGGCGCGCCCTCGTCGGCACCGCGGACGGAGCGGTGGAGCTGGTCACCGTCCAGCCCGCCGGCAGGACCCCGATGGCCGGCGCCGCGTGGGCCCGCGGCCTGCGCGAGAGCACGGTGCTCGCGTGAGCGCCCGGCGCGAGGCCGCTCCCGCCCGCCGGGTCGCCTACGACGTCCTGCTCGCGGTGAGCGGTTCGGACGCCTACGCCAACCTGGTCCTGCCCGCGCGGATCAGCGCCGCCGGCCTCTCGCCCGCCGACGCGGGACTGGCCACCGAGCTCTGCTACGGCACCCTGCGGATGTCCGGCTACTACGACCGCGTGATCGCCCTGGCGGCCGGCCGGTCCGTCGAGAGCATCGATGCGCCCGTGCTCGACGCGCTGCGCCTGGGCGTGCACCAGCTGCTCGCGACCCGTGTGGCCCCGCACGCCGCGGTGAACGAGAGCGTCGCGCTCGTCGCGGCCGGCTCCTCGCGGGGAGCGGTGGCCTTCGCCAACGCCGTGCTGCGCGCGGTCTCGCGCTCGAGCGCCGGCGAGTGGCGCGAGCGGGTCTCCGCGGCCGCGGTCTCCGGGGACGACCGGATCGCCGCGCTGAGCTCCCACCCCGTGTGGATCGTGCGCGCCCTGCGACGGGCGCTGGCGGCGGAGGGGGCGGCCGACGAGCTCGACGCGCTGCTCGCCGCCGACAACGCGGCTCCGCGCGTGAACCTGGTGGCTCTGCCGGGCCTGGCGTCTCCCGGCGAGATCGCCGACGCCGAACCCGACCGGTTCTCGCCGGTCGGCATGACCAGCACCGGCGGCGACCCGGAGGCGTTCCCCGCGGTGCACGAGGGCCGCGTGCGCGTGCAGGACGAGGGCTCCCAGCTCGCCGCTCTGGCGCTCTCCCGGGCACGGCCGGTCCGCCCGGGCGAGCGCTGGCTCGACCTGTGCGCGGGACCCGGCGGCAAGGCGGCGCTGCTCGCGGCGGAGGCGCGCGCAGGAGGGGCGGCGCTGCTCGCCAACGAGGTGGTCCCGGGCCGCGCGGGCCTGGTGCGGCAGGCGCTGGCCGCCGTCGACCCGTCGGTCGAGGTGCGCACCGGCGACGGGCGCGACCTGGGCGACGAGCAGCCGGGATCGTTCGACCGCATCCTCCTCGACGCGCCGTGCACCGGTCTCGGTGCGCTGCGGCGGCGGCCGGAGGCGCGCTGGCGCAAGTCCGCGGCCGACGTGGAGCCGCTGGCCGCACTCCAGGGCGAGCTGCTCGACTCCGCGGTGAGGGCTCTCGCTCCCGACGGTCTGCTGGCCTACGTGACCTGCTCGCCGCACCTCGGCGAGACCCGGCGCGTGCTCGCCCTCGCGCAGGAGCTGCACGAGCTCGAGCTCGTCGACACGCCGGCCGTGCTGCGCGCGGTGACGGCGGCCCCGCTACCGCTGCCGGACGGCCCCCTCCACGTGCAGCTCTGGCCGCACCGGCACGGCACCGACGCCATGTTCGTCCAGCTCCTCCGCCGCCGGCCCCTCGAGGCGGCGTCCGGAGACGCCTGAACCCTCCGGAGCGGGAACGCGCTCGGCCGGGCGGACGCGGAGGACGCTCCGATCTAGGCTGGACGCATGCCCGCACGGATCAACCCCAGCATCCTCTCCGCCGACTTCGTGAACTTCGAGGCCGAGCTGCAGCGCATCGCCGGAGCCGACCTCGTGCACGTCGACGTGATGGACAACCACTTCGTGCCGAACCTCACCTTCGGGCTGACCATGGTCCAGCGCCTCCAGGACGTCTCGCCCCGGCCGCTCGACCTGCACCTGATGATCGACGACCCCGACCGGTGGGCCCCCGACTACGCC
Organism: Rathayibacter sp. AY2B9; assembly: GCF_002931595.1. Lineage (NCBI taxonomy): Bacteria > Bacillati > Actinomycetota > Actinomycetes > Micrococcales > Microbacteriaceae > Rathayibacter > Rathayibacter sp. AY2B9. The sequence goes on along the minus strand of NZ_PSUB01000007.1, from coordinate 194,522 downwards.
GAGACCGGCGCCTACTCCGTGACCTTCCACGCCGAGGCCGCGCGCGACGCCGTGGCACTCGCGCGGCGCCTGCGCGGGATCGGCTCGCGGGCGGGGATCGCGCTCAAGCCGGGCACGATGGTGGACGACTACCTCGACCTCCTGCCCGAGTTCGACCAGGTCCTCGTGATGACGGTCGAGCCCGGCTTCGGGGGCCAGTCCTTCATGGAGGAGACGATGCCCAAGCTGCGCACCCTCCGGAACGTGGTGGACCGCACCGGGCTCGACGTCTGGCTCCAGGTCGACGGCGGGATCGCTCCCGGCACGATCGAGATCGCAGCGGAGGCGGGAGCCGACACCTTCGTCGCGGGCTCCGCGGTCTTCGGCGCGGACGACCCGGAGGCCGCGATCGCGTCGCTGCGCGAGACGGCGACCGCTCACCTGCACCGGCACTGAGGCGTCCCGCGCCCGGCCGCCGTATAGACTTCCCCGGTGAAAACTTTCGACGACCTCTTCGCTGAGCTGGGCGAGAAGGCCGCCGCCCGTCCCGAGGGTTCGGGCACCGTCCGCGAGCTCGACGCCGGCGTGCACTTCATCGGCAAGAAGATCGTCGAGGAGGCAGCCGAGGTGTGGATGGCCGCCGAGTACGAGGGCGACGAGCGCACCGCCGAGGAGATCTCGCAGCTGCTCTACCACCTGCAGGTGCTCATGCTCGCCAAGGGACTGACGACGGCCGACGTCTACCGGCATCTGTGAGCCCCGCCCCGCTCGCCGGGGTGCGCCTCCGCTCCGCGCCGTCGCGCCCGCACGCTCCCCGAGGAGCCGTGCCGCCCCCTGAACAGCCGTCGAGTCATGAAGGACGTCCCGTGACCACCACCCCCGCCCCGGCGCTCCTGCGCGTCGCCGTCCCCAACAAGGGCTCCCTCTCGGAGACCGCCGGTCAGATGCTCGCGGAGGCCGGCTACACCGGCCGCCGCGACCCGAAGGAGCTGCACGTCGTCGACGAGCGCAACGGGGTGGAGTTCTTCTACCTGCGCCCGCGCGACATCGCCACCTACGTCGGCTCCGGCGCTCTCGACGTCGGAGTCACCGGCCGCGACCTCCTGATCGACTCCGGCTCCGAGGCGCGCGAGATCGCGAGCCTCGGCTTCGCCAACTCCACCTTCCGCTTCGCCGGGCCCGCCGGCCGCTACGACGAGCTCGCGCAGATCGACGGCCTCCGCGTGGCGACCAGCTACCCGGGCCTCGTGGGCCGCTTCCTCCGGGAGCACGGCGTCGAGGTGACGCTGATCCGCCTCGACGGCGCGGTCGAGTCCGCGATCCAGCTCGGCGTCGCCGACGTCATCGCCGATGTCGTCGAGACCGGCACCACGCTCCGCAAGGCCGGCCTCGAGATCTTCGGCCCGGTCATCCTGGACTCGACCGCCGTCCTGGTCTCCGCCGCGGGGGAGCCCGAGGGCATCCCGGTGCTGCTGCGCCGCCTGCAGGGCGTGCTGGTCGCCCGCGAGTACGTGCTGCTCGACTACGACTGCCCCGTCGCGCTCCTGGAGAGCGCCACGGCGATCGCCCCGGGCTTCGAGTCGCCGACGGTCTCGCCGCTGCACGACGCCGAGTGGGTGGCCGTCCGCGTGATGGTGCCGCGCTCGGACATGAACCAGGTGATGGACCGCCTGTACGACCTGGGCGCCCGCGCGATCCTGGTCACGTCCATCCACGCCGCGCGCCTGTAGAGGGGGAGCCGATGAGTCTCGCCGTCCGCGTCATCCCCTGCCTCGACGTCGCCGCCGGCCGCGTCGTGAAGGGCGTCAACTTCCGGAACCTGCGCGATGCGGGCGACCCCGTCGAGCTCGCCCGCCTCTACTTCGAGCAGGGCGCCGACGAGCTGACCTTCCTCGACGTCACCGCCACGGTCGACGACCGCTCGACCACCTACGACGTGGTGCGGGCGACCGCCGAGCAGGTCTTCATCCCGCTCACGGTCGGCGGAGGCGTGCGCAGCGCCGAGGACGTCTCGCGACTGCTCGCGCACGGCGCCGACAAGGTGGGCGTCAACTCCGCCGCGATCGCCCGGCCCGAGCTCCTCGGCGAGATCGCCGACGTCTTCGGCGCGCAGGTGCTCGTGCTCTCGCTCGACGTCAAGCGGAGCGACGCCACGGCGTCCGGCTTCGTCGTCACCACTCACGGCGGACGCCGCGAGACCGAGCTCGACGCCCTGGCCTGGGCGGCCGAGGCCGTCGAGCGCGGCGCCGGGGAGCTGCTGGTCAACTCCATCGACGCAGACGGCACCAAGCAGGGCTTCGACCTCGAGCTGATCGCCGCGATGCGCGAGCTGAGCTCCGTGCCGGTCATCGCCTCCGGAGGCGCCGGCGCCGTCGAGCACTTCGCTCCGGCCGTCGACGCGGGAGCCGACGCCGTGCTCGCCGCCTCCGTCTTCCACAACCGCGAGCTGACGATCGGCGACGTCAAGCGCGCGCTCGCCGCCTCCGGGATCGAGATCCGATGACCCCCGCCGAGCTCGACGCCGTCCTGGACCGCGCCGCCTTCGATCCGACCGGGCTCCTGCCCGCGATCATCCAGCAGCACGACACCCGCGAGGTGCTCATGATGGGCTGGATGGACCGCGAGGCGCTCCGGCGGACCCTCACCGAGGGCCGCGTCACCTTCTGGTCGCGCTCGCGCCAGGAGTACTGGCGCAAGGGCGACACGTCCGGGCACGCGCAGTACGTGCGGGGTGCCGCCCTCGACTGCGACGCCGACACTCTGCTGGTCCAGGTCGAGCAGATCGGCGCAGCCTGCCACACGGGCGAGCGCGCCTGCTTCGACGTCGACCCCCTCGTGCCGTTCACCGGCCTCGGTCCGGCGGAGTGAGCATGAGCGGACGGCGGCTGAAGTACACGGCGATCCTCGGGGTCGTGCTGCTCGCCGCGCTCGAGCTGACCTCCTCCACCCAGACCTGGTCCACGCTGACCCTGGCCGCGATCGAGGGGGAGGGCCAGCGGATCGACGTGGCCGGGACCGTCGCCGCGCCCGCGCTCTCCGCCCTGGCGCTCGCGGGCCTAGCCCTCGCCGCGGCCCTCGCCATCGCCGGCCCCGTCTTCCGGATCGTGCTCGGTGTGCTCCAGGCCGTCCTCGGCGCCTCGGTGGTGCTCGCGGCCGCGACGGCACTGGGCGACCCCGTGCGCGCCGGCGCTTCGCTCGTCACCGAGGCGACCGCCATCGCGGGGGAGCAGTCCGTCGCGGCGCTCGTGGCCTCGTCCTCCGCGACGGCCTGGCCCGTCGTCGCCCTGGTCTGCGGCGTGCTCACCGCGCTGCTCGGGATCGGCGTCCTCGCGACCTCGCGCCGCTGGCCGGGAGCGGCGCGGAAGCGCGCGTCCCGCTTCGAGCCCGCCGACGGCCACGGCCACGGCGCGTCGACCGTGCAGACGGACGACGGCGACATCGACCCGGTCATCTCGTGGGACGAGCTCTCGCGCGGCGACGACCCCACCTCGGGCCGCTGACACCGGCTGGGGACGTGTCCGGCGGTCCGGCATCCCCGCCTCCTGCAGGCGGCTGCGCAGGCGAGTCCGGGGCCGGGCGCTCAGGCGCCTCACGCTAGACTGCTCTGGTCCCGATGCACCCCCAGGAGGAGACCCATGAGCACCGAGCACGACGACGACAACCACGGCCACTCGCCCGCAGCGTGGACGGCCGTCGTCATCATGCTGGTCGGATTCACGATCGGCACGATCGCGTTCTGGTTCGACGTGCCCCTGGTGGTCTGGCTCTCGGCCGGCCTGGTCGTGGTGGGTCTGCTCGTGGGCATGGGCATGGCCAAGGCGGGCTACGGCGTCAACGGCGCGAAGGCGAACCCGAAGGCGCGCGCCTAGGTGCTCGCCGACCTCACCGCCGGCGCCCTGGCCGACGCGGCCCGGCGCCGCGAGAGCGCCCCGCTCGAAGCCGTCGAGCGCCGCGCGCTCGCCCAGGCGCCCGCCCTCGACGCCCTGGCCGCTCTGGCCCCCGCCGAGCGCGTCAGGATCATCGCCGAGGTGAAGCGCGCCAGCCCGTCGCGCGGAGCCCTCGCCGACATCCCCGTCCCCGCCGAGCTGGCCGGACAGTACGAGCTCGGGGGAGCGAGCGCGATCAGCGTCCTCACCGAGGAGCGCCGCTTCAAGGGGTCCCTCGCGGACCTCGAGGCGGTCCGCGAGCGCGTGTCGATCCCCGTCCTGCGCAAGGACTTCGTCGCCGAGCCGTACCAGGTCCTCGAGGCCCGCGCGGCCGGAGCCGACCTGGTCCTCCTCATCGTCGCCGCGCTCGAGCAGCCCCTGCTCGCCGAGCTGCACGCCCTCGTCCTCGAGCTGGGGATGACCCCGCTCGTCGAGACGCACTCGGCCGACGAGCTCGAGCGGGCCGCCGACCTCGGCGCGCGGCTCATCGGCGTGAACGCCCGCGACCTCTCCACCTTCCAGCTCGACCGCGACCTCTTCGGCCGCCTCTCCGAGCGCTTCCCCGACGACGCGGTGAAGGTGGCCGAGTCGGCCGTCCTCACCTCCGACGACGTCGCGCACTACCGCGGCTCCGGAGCCGACGTCGTCCTCGTGGGCGAGGCTCTCGTCACCGGCGGCGACCCCGTCTCCACCCTCGCCGGCTTCCTGGCGCACTGACCACTCCGATAGGCGGTACCCCCATGGCACTCCGGGATGAACTCGGCCCCTACTTCGGCGAGTTCGGCGGACGCTACGTCCCCGAGTCCCTCGTCGAGGCCCTCGACGAGCTGAGCGCCGAGTACGAGCGCACGAAGGTCGATCCCGCGTTCGCGGCCGAGCTGATGGAGCTGCACCGCAGCTACACCGGCCGTCCGTCGATCATCACCGAGGTGCCGCGGTTCGCCGAGCACGCCGGCGGAGCACGGATCATCCTCAAGCGCGAGGACCTCAACCACACCGGCTCGCACAAGATCAACAACGTGCTGGGCCAGGCGCTGCTCACCAAGCGGATCGGCAAGACCCGCGTCATCGCCGAGACGGGAGCGGGCCAGCACGGCGTCGCGACCGCCACGGCCGCCGCCCTGTTCGGCCTCGACTGCGTGGTCTACATGGGCGAGGTCGACACCGAGCGCCAGGCCCTCAACGTCGCCCGCATGCGCCTGCTCGGCGCCGAGGTGATCCCCGTGACGACCGGCTCGCGCACCCTCAAGGACGCGATCAACGACGCGATGCGCGACTGGGTGACGAACGTAGGCACCACGAACTACATCTTCGGCACCGTCGCGGGCCCGCACCCGTTCCCGGCCCTCGTCCGCGACTTCCAGAAGATCATCGGCGAGGAGGCGCGCGAGCAGGTCCTCGAGCTGACCGGCTCGCTGCCCACCGCGGTCACCGCCTGCGTCGGCGGCGGCTCCAACGCGATGGGGATCTTCCACGCCTTCCTCGACGACCCCGAGGTCCGCCTCGTCGGCTTCGAGGCCGGCGGCGACGGGATCGAGACCCCCCGCCACGCGGCGACCATCAGCAAGGGCCGCCCCGGCGTCCTGCACGGCGCCCGGAGCTTCCTCCTCCAGGACGAGGACGGCCAGACCGTCGAGTCGCACTCGATCTCGGCCGGCCTCGACTACCCGGGCATCGGCCCGGAGCACGCGTGGCTCTCGAGCATCGGCCGCGCCGACTACCGCGCGGTCACCGACTCGGCCGCGATGGACGCGCTCATGCTGCTCAGCCGCACCGAGGGGATCATCCCGGCGATCGAGTCCGCGCACGCGCTGGCCGGCACGCTGGAGCTCGGGCGCGAGCTCGGCCCCGAGGCCACCATCCTGGTCAACCTCTCGGGCCGCGGCGACAAGGACATGACGACCGCTGCGCACTACTTCGGCCTCATGGACCAGGGCGCGGTGCAGTCGTGAGCGGCCGCGGACCGAGCGTCGCCGAGACCGTCCGGCGCCGGAACGAGGAGGCGGCGGGCGCCCTGATCGGCTACCTCCCCGTCGGCTTCCCCGACCTGCCGACCAGCATCGACGCCGCCGTGGCCATGGCCGAGAACGGCGTCGACGCGATCGAGCTCGGTCTGCCCTACTCCGATCCGGTGATGGACGGACCCGTCATCCAGGAGGCGACCCAGGCCGCCATCGCGGGCGGCTTCCGCCTCCGCCACGGCTTCGAGGCCGTCCGCGAGATCCGGGCGCGCGTCGACGTGCCGGTCCTGGTGATGACCTACTACAACCCCGTCCTGCAGTACGGGGTCGAGCGCTTCGCCACCGATCTGGCCGAGGCCGGCGGGTCCGGCCTCATCACGCCCGACCTGATCCCGGACGAGGGCGCCGAGTGGCTCGCCGTCTCCGAGCGGCTCGGACTCGACCGCGTGTTCCTCGCGGCGCCGTCCTCGACGGACACGCGCCTGCGCCAGGCCGTCGACTCGAGCCGTGGATTCGTCTACGCGGTCTCGACGATGGGCATCACCGGCGCGCGCACCGATGTCGACTCCGCGGCCCGCACCCTGGTCGACCGCCTCCGCGCCGCCGGCTCCGAGAGCGCGTGCGTCGGCCTGGGCATCTCGACCGGCGAGCAGGTCGCCGAGATCCTCGCCTACGCGGACGGCGCCATCGTCGGATCCGCCCTGGTGCGGGCGCTGGCGTCCGGCGGGGTCGACGCGGTCGCCGAGACCTCCCGCGGCCTCGCCGAGGGCACCCGCCTGCGCTCCGCGCGCTGACACCCTCCCGCTACAATCGGGATGCCCACCGGGGCGCGGCCGAGCCGTGCCCGGGGGACCCCCTCCTTCGAAAGGTCGAGTACCGGTGTCCGTACCGCTGAGCATTCCGAGCCCCCCCGACGCGTGGAGTCAGTACGACCTCACGATCGGCACCTTCACGCTCGCGATCCACACCTACGCGCTCTGCATCCTCGCGGGGATCATCGTGGCGACGATCATGACGAACCAGCGCCTCAAGCGCCGCGGCGCGGAGCCGTGGGTCGTGCTCGACATCATCATCTGGGCCGTGCCGCTCGGCATCGTCGGCGCCCGCGCCTACCACGTGCTCACCCACCCCGGCGACTACTTCTACGACGGCGCCGACCCGTGGGAGGTCGTCCGCATCTGGAACGGCGGCAACGCCATCTTCGGCGGGCTGATCGGAGGCGCGGTCGGCGCGTTCATCGGCTGCCGCTGGACAGGAGTGCGGTTCTGGACCTTCGCCGACGCCCTCGCCCCCGGCATGCTCGCCGCGCAGGCGCTCGGGCGCCTGGGCAACTGGTTCAACCACGAGCTCTTCGGCCTGCCCACGACCCTGCCCTGGGGCCTCGAGATCGAGACCACCAACCCTGCCTTCCCCGTCGGCCTCCCGGCGGGCACGCTCTTCCACCCGACCTTCCTCTACGAGATCCTCTGGAACGTCGTCGGCATCGCGGTCATCCTCCTGCTCGAGCGCCGTCTCAAGCTGCAGTGGGGCACCGTCTTCGCCGCCTACCTGATCTGGTACGGGATCGGCCGCGTCTGGTTCGAGTCCATCCGGATCGACCCGAGCGAGTTCTTCTGGGGCATCCGCACCAATGTCTGGGCCGCGCTCATCGCCGTGGTCATCGGCCTGGTCCTCGTGGTGATCCAGAAGCGCGAGCACCCGGGCGCCGAGCCCTCGGCCTACCGGCCGGGTCGCGAGTGGACGCCCGCCCCGGCTGCGGTAGAATTCGAGGACGTCGAGTCCGACTCCGACGACTCCACCACCCCTGCTTCCGGCACCGACGCCGAGAAGCCGACGGTCTCCCGCACCTGACGGAGGTCGCGGAGCCTCCGCGACCGCCTCCCGGGTGCCCGACACCTCCACGACCGCCCCATCGCGGCGCAGCCACGAGCGCTGCCGCGGGCGGGTCGTCGTGCAGGCACCGCCGGTGGCGCGCGACGCTCGCGCCACGGCAGAACCCTGCGGCCCTCCCGATCGGGGAGCCGCTCCTCCTCCACCACCGCGGGCCAGCGACGTCCCGATCAGCCATCACCCCCGTGAGGACGGTTCCCATGGCCTCCGCCCAGCCCTCGACCCCGGCCCGCGCCGTGCCCTTCCTGGGCATGCCGCCGGCGCAGGGGATGTACGACCCGGCCGCCGAGAAGGACGCGTGCGGTCTCGCGATGGTCGCCACCATGCGCGGCACCGCCGGCCACGACATCATCGACGCCGCGCTGAACGCGCTGCGCAACCTCGAGCACCGCGGCGCCGTCGGCTCCGACGCGGGAACGGGCGACGGCGCGGGGATCATCACGCAGATCCCGGACGAGTTCCTCCGCGCGGTCGCTCCCTTCGAGCTCCCGCCGCTGGGCCAGTACGCGGTGGGCAACGCCTTCCTCCCGGTGGACGTGTTCGAGCGCGAGCGGGTCAAGTCGACGATCGCCGACATCGCCCGCGAGGAGAACCTCGCCGTGGTCGGCTGGCGCTCCGTGCCCGTGCAGCCCGACGAGATCGGCACGCTCGCCCGGGCCGCCATGCCGGCGATCGAGCAGCTGTTCATCCGGAGCGAGCTGACCGACGAGAGCGGCACGCCCCTCTCCTCCGTGCGCCTCGACCGTCTGACCTTCCGCCTGCGCAAGCGCGTCGAGCGCGAGCTCGAGGTCTACTTCATGTCGCTCTCGAGCCGCACGCTCGTCTACAAGGGCATGGTGACGACGCTCCAGCTGGAGCCGTTCTACCCGGACCTGTCCGACGAGCGCTTCGCGTCGAAGCTCGCGCTGGTGCACTCCCGGTACTCCACCAACACCTTCCCCTCGTGGCCGCTCGCTCAGCCGTTCCGGATGATCGCGCACAACGGCGAGATCAACACGGTGCAGGGCAACCGCAACTGGATGCGCGCGCGCCAGTCGCAGCTGAAGAGCCGCGACCTGGGCGACCTGGCCCCGCTGTTCCCGATCGTCTCGCCCGGCCGCAGCGACTCCGCCTCGTTCGACGAGACCGTCGAGCTGCTCAATCTGGCCGGCCGGTCGCTCCCGCACGCGGTCATGATGATGGTGCCGGAGGCCTGGGAGAACCAGGACGGCGCGCTCGACCCGAAGCGCCGCGCGTTCTACGAGTACCACTCGATGCTCATGGAGCCGTGGGACGGCCCGGCCGCGATCGTCTTCACCGACGGCGAGCTCGTCGGCGCCACCCTCGACCGCAACGGGCTCCGCCCCGGCCGCTACGTCGTCACCGACGACGGGCTCGTGGTGCTCGCCAGCGAGATCGGCGTGCTCGACATCGACCCCGCGAAGGTGGTCCGCAAGGGACGCCTGCAGCCCGGCCGCATGTTCCTGGTCGACACCGAGCAGGGCCGCATCGTCGAGGACGAGGAGATCAAGGGGCAGCTCGCCGCCTCCGGTCCGTTCGAGGAGTGGCTCGAGAAGGGCCGCATCAACCTCAAGGACCTCCCCGAGCGCGAGCACATCGTGCACACGCCCGCCTCGGTCAACCGCCGCCAGCGCACCTTCGGCTACACCGAGGAGGAGGTCCGCCTCCTCCTGCTGCCGATGGCGCGCGCCGGTGCGGAGCCGCTCGGAGCGATGGGCTCGGACACCCCCGTGGCCGTCCTGTCCAAGCGCCCCCGCCTGCTCTTCGACTACTTCACGCAGGCCTTCGCGCAGGTGACGAACCCGCCGCTGGACTCGATCCGCGAGGAGGTCGTGACCTCGCTCCGCCTGGGCCTCGGCCCCGAGCGCAACCTGCTGACCGCCGGTGCCGAGCACGCGCGCCAGGTCGTCCTCGACTTCCCGGTCATCGACAACGACGAGCTCGCGAAGATCCAGCACATCGCGCCGCGCCCGCTGAGCCACATCACCACGACGATCCGCGGCCTGTACCGCGTCGACGCTGGACCCCGCGCGATGCAGGACCGCATCGACGAGATGTGCGACGAGGCCGACGAGGCCATCGCCGCGGGAGCGCAGTTCCTGGTGCTGTCGGACCGCGACTCCACCAAGGACCTCGCGCCGATCCCGTCGCTGCTGATGCTCGCCGCCGTGCACCACCACCTCATCCGCACCGAGAACCGGATGCGAGTGGGGCTCGTGGTCGAGGCGGGCGACGTCCGCGAGGTGCACCACGTGGCGACGCTCATCGGCTACGGCGCCTCCGCGGTCAACCCGTACCTGGCGATGGAGACCTGCGAGGACCTCGTCCGCAGCGGCATGCTGTCGGACGTCTCGCCGGAGAAGGCCGTGAAGAACGTGATCAAGGCGCTCGGCAAGGGCGTGCTGAAGATCATGTCCAAGATGGGCATCTCCACCGTGTCGAGCTACGCCGGGGCGCAGACCTTCGAGGCCGTCGGCCTCAGCCAGGCGTTCGTCGACCAGTACTTCACCGGCACCGTCTCGAAGCTCGGCGGCATCGGCATCGACGTCGTCGCCGAGGAGAACGCCGCGCGTCACCGCGCCGCCTATCCCGAGGACGGCGCGATCGTCGCGCATGAGCGCCTGGCGGTCGGCGGCGAGTACCAGTGGCGCCGCGACGGCGCCCCGCACCTGTTCAACCCGGACACGGTGTTCCGCCTGCAGCACTCGACGCGCAACCGCCGCTACGACGTCTTCCGCGAGTACACGAAGATGGTCGACGACCAGGCGAGCTCGCTGATGACCCTCCGCGGCATGTTCAAGCTCGACACCGCGGGGCGCACGCCGATCCCGATCGACGAGGTCGAGCCGGTCGAGGCGATCGTGAAGCGCTTCTCGACGGGCGCGATGAGCTACGGCTCCATCTCGCCGGAGGCGCACGAGACGCTCGCCATCGCGATGAACCGCCTCGGCGCCAAGTCGAACACGGGCGAGGGCGGCGAGGACACCGAGCGGCTGCTCGACCCGGAGCGCCGCTCCGCGATCAAGCAGGTCGCCTCGGGCCGCTTCGGCGTCACGAGCATGTACCTCACCCACGCCGACGACATCCAGATCAAGCTCGCCCAGGGCGCCAAGCCCGGCGAGGGCGGTCAGCTGCCGCCGACGAAGGTGTACCCGTGGATCGCGCGCACCCGGCACGCGACCGCCGGTGTCGGCCTGATCTCGCCGCCGCCGCACCACGACATCTACTCGATCGAGGACCTGAAGCAGCTGATCTTCGACCTCAAGCGGGCGAACCCGTCGGCGCGCATCCACGCGAAGCTGGTCAGCCAGTCGGGCATCGGAGCGGTCGCCGCCGGCACCGCGAAGGCCCTCGCCGACGTGATCCTCGTCTCGGGTCACGACGGCGGCACCGGCGCGAGCCCGGTGAACTCGCTCAAGCACGCGGGCACGCCCTGGGAGCTCGGCCTGGCCGAGACCCAGCAGACGCTGATGCTCAACGGCATGCGCGATCGCGTGGTCGTGCAGGTCGACGGCCAGATGAAGACCGGTCGCGACGTCGTCATCGGCGCGCTGCTCGGGGCCGAGGAGTTCGGCTTCGCGACGGCCCCGCTGATCGTCGAGGGCTGCATCATGATGCGCGTCTGCCACCTCGACACCTGCCCGGTGGGCGTCGCGACGCAGAACCCGGAGCTGCGCCAGCGGTTCTCCGGAAAGCCGGAGTTCGTCGTCAACTTCTTCGAGTTCATCGCCCAGGAGGTGCGCGAGTACCTCGCGCAGCTCGGCTTCCGGAGCGTCGACGAGATCGTCGGACACCGCGAGCTGCTCGACGTCGACCAGGCGATCGAGCACTGGAAGGCGAGCGGGCTCGACCTGACGCCGATCCTCGTCGGACCGGTCTTCACGGCGGAGGAGCCGCGCCGCCACGGCCGCGCGCAGGAGCACGAGCTCGAGCACCACTTCGACAACGAGCTGATCCGCCTCGCGGCGAACGTGCTCGACCACCGCGGCACCGTGCGGATCGAGCGCGAGATCAAGAACACCGAGCGCGCCGTCGGCACCATGCTCGGCCACGAGGTCACCGTCCGCTTCGGCGAGAACGGCCTGCCGGCCGACTCCATCGTCGTATCGCTCCGCGGCTCGGCCGGGCAGTCGCTCGGAGCGTTCCTCCCCGCCGGCATCACGCTGCGGCTCGAGGGCGACTCCAACGACTACGTCGGCAAGGGCCTCTCGGGCGGCCAGATCGTGGTGCGGCCGGACCGCCGCAGCACCTTCGACGCCTCGACGAACGTGATCGCGGGCAATGTGATCGGCTACGGGGCGACCCAGGGCACGATGTTCATCCGCGGGATGGTCGGCGAGCGCTTCCTGGTCCGCAACTCCGGCGCCACCGCGGTGGTCGAGGGAGTGGGCGACCACGCGCTCGAGTACATGACCGGCGGCCTGGCGGTGATCCTCGGCGAGACCGGGCGGAACCTCGGCGCCGGCATGTCGGGCGGCACGGCCTACATCCACGGCCTGCGCCGCGAGCTCGTGAACCGCGACGCGATCGCCTCCGGCGAGCTGACCCTCTCCGAGCTCGGCAGCGCCGACGTGGAGATCCTTCGCGACCTGCTCGAGCGGCACGTCGCGGAGACCGAGTCGACCCTGGCCCAGGGGATGCTCGACGATTTCGACGGAACGGTCTCGCGTTTCGTCAAGGTACTGCCCCGCGACTTCGCCGCGGTGCTCGCGACGCGCGCATCCGCTGTGGAGGAGGGGCTCGACCCCGACGGCGACGTCGTCTGGGGACGGATTCTGGAGGTGACCGGTGGCTGATCCCAAGGGGTTCCTGAAGGTGCAGGACCGGGAGCTGCCCAAGCGGCGTCCCGTGTCCGTCCGCCTGATGGACTGGAAAGAGGTCTACGAGCAGGGCGACTCCGCCGTGCTGCGCCGGCAGGCGGGCCGCTGCATGGACTGCGGCATCCCGTTCTGCCACAAGGGCTGCCCGCTGGGGAACCTGATCCCCGAGTGGAACGATCTGATGTGGCGCGGCGAGGGCCGCCAGGCGATCGAGCGCCTGCACGCGACGAACAACTTCCCGGAGTTCACGGGCCGGCTCTGCCCGGCGCCGTGCGAGTCGTCCTGCGTGCTCGGCATCAATCAGCCCGCCGTCACGATCAAGCAGATCGAGGTCTCGATCATCGATCAGGCCTTCGGCAACGACTGGGTGCAGCCGCACCCGCCGGAGCGCCTGACCGGCAAGACCGTCGCGGTCGTCGGATCCGGCCCGGCGGGGCTCGCCGCCGCTCAGCAGCTCACCCGCGCCGGGCACACCGTCGCGGTCTACGAGCGCGACGACCGCATCGGCGGCCTCCTGCGCTACGGGATCCCGGACTTCAAGATGGAGAAGAAGCACCTCGAGCTCCGCCTGAACCAGATGAAGGCCGAGGGCACCCGGTTCCGCGCGGGCGTCGACATCGGCTCCGACATCACCTGGGACGACCTGCGGGCGCGCTACGACGCGGTCGTGGTCGCCACCGGCGCTCTCGTGCCGCGCGACCTGCCGATCCCGGGGCGCGACCTCGACGGCGTGCACTTCGCCATGGAGTACCTCGTGCAGTCGAACCGCGCGATCGCGGGCGACCGCGTCTTCGAGCAGATCTCGGCCGAGGGCAAGCACGTCGTCGTCCTGGGCGGAGGCGACACCGGAGCGGACTGCATCGGCACCGCCCACCGCCAGAAGGCCGCGTCGGTCACGAACCTGGCGATCGGGCAGCAGCCGCCGTCACAGCGCCCGGACAGCCAGCCCTGGCCGATGGACCCGACCGTGTTCGAGGTCTCGAGCGCCCACGAGGAGGGCGGGGAGCGGATGTTCCTCGCGTCGACCGTGGAGTTCCTCGCGAACGAGGGCGGCGAGGTCCGCGCGGTGCGCGTGGCCGAGACCGAGTACCTCGACGGGCGCCGCGTCCCCAAGGCGGGCACCGAGCGCGAGATCCCGGCCGACCTGGTCCTGCTCGCCCTCGGCTTCACCGGCCCGGAGGCGGACCACCTCGGCCGCCAGCTCGACGTCCCCTTCACCGAGCGCGGCAACGTCGCGCGCGGCGACGCCTTCGAGACCACCGTCCCCGGCGTCTTCGTGGCCGGCGACGCCGGGCGCGGCCAGTCCCTGATCGTCTGGGCGATCGCGGAGGGCCGCTCCGTCGCGGCCGAGGTCGACCGCTACCTCGAGGGCACGACCCAGCTGCCGGCGCCGGTCGGCCCCGACGACCGGGGCTTCACGCTCTAGTCCCCGGGACGCGATAGTCTCGGCCCGCCAGCAATCAGCTCACCCTCCCCGCTAACGACGCGCCTCCGGGCGCAGAACAACGGAGCACCCCCTCAATGAGACGAGCGAAAATCGTCGCCACCCTCGGCCCGGCAACGTCGTCGTACGAGACCATTCGTGCGATCATCGACGCCGGCGTGGACGTGGCCCGCATGAACCTCAGTCACGGAAGCTACGACGTCCACGAAGGCATCTACCGCATCGTGCGGAAGGCCGCGGACGACGCCGGGCGCGCGGTCGCGATCCTCGTCGACCTGCAGGGTCCGAAGATCCGCCTCGGCAAGTTCGAGGGCGGCCCGTACGCCCTCGCCGAGGGCGACGTCTTCACCATCACCACCGAGGACGTCCTCGGCACGCGCGAGCTCTCGGGCACCACGTTCAAGGGCCTCCCGGACGACGTGAACCCGGGCGACATGCTCCTCATCGACGACGGCAAGGTCGCTGTCCGCGTCACCGCCGTCGAGGGCCCCCGGGTCGTCACCGAGGTCGTCGTCCCCGGCAACATCTCGAACAACAAGGGCATCAACCTGCCCGGTGTCGCGGTCAACGTCCCCGCCCTCTCCCAGAAGGACGAGGACGACCTCCGCTGGGCGATCCGCCTCGGCGCCGACATCATCGCCCTCTCCTTCGTGCGCAACGCCAGCGACATCGAGCGCGTGCACGAGATCATGGCGGAGGAGGGCCGCAAGGCTCCCGTCATCGCCAAGATCGAGAAGCCGCAGGCGGTCGACAACCTGCAGGAGATCATCGACGTCTTCGACGGCATCATGGTCGCCCGCGGCGACCTCGGCGTCGAGCTGCCCCTCGAGGCGGTGCCGATCGTGCAGAAGCACGCCGTCGAGCTCGCCCGCCGCTGGGCGAAGCCGGTCATCGTCGCGACCCAGATGCTCGAGTCGATGATCGAGAGCCCCCGCCCCACCCGGGCCGAGGCCTCGGACGTCGCGAACGCCATCCTCGACGGCGCGGACGCGGTCATGCTCTCGGGCGAGACCAGCGTCGGAGCCTGGCCCGTCGTCACCGTGCAGACCATGGCCCGCATCGTCGAGTCCACCGAGGAGCACGGCCTGGAGCGCATCCCCCCGCTGGGCAGCAAGCCCCGCACCCAGGGCGGATCGGTCACGCTGGCCGCCGCCGAGGTCGCGGAGTTCGTCGAGGCGAAGTTCCTCTGCGTGTTCACGGAGTCGGGCGACTCGGTCCGCCGCATGACGCGCCTGCGCCACGGCATCCCGATCATCGGCTTCACCCCCGAGCCGGCCGTCCGCCGCCGCATGGCGCTGAACTGGGGCGTCCAGTCCTTCGTCACGCCGCGCGTCAACCACACCGACGCGATGTTCGCGCAGGTGGACGCGGTGCTGCTCCGCGAGGGCCTCGCCCAGGCGGGCGAGACCGTGGTCGTCGTCTCCGGATCGCCCCCCGGGCGCGCCGGCACGACGAACGACATGCGGGTGCACATCGTCGGCTCGTCCAGCTCGGCCGACAGGGCCGAGAACTGGGACCACTGAGTCCAGCACCCCCGGAGGGCCCGGTCGCGCGAGCGGCCGGGCCCTCCGGCGTTCCCCGGCGGTCCGCGTGGCGGGACGCGCCTCCGCGGGCGGATACCGTGGACCCATGCGACTCGGCGTGCTCGACATCGGCTCCAACACGGTCCACCTGCTCCTCGTCGACGCGCACCCCGGCGCCCGCCCGGTGCCCTACCGCTCGCACAAGCGGAGCCTCGCTCTCGTGGCGCACCTCGACGAGGCGGGGGAGATCACCGAGCGGGGCCAGCGCGAGCTGATCGCGTTCGTGACCGAGGCCGCCGAGGTCGCCCGCGAGCACCGCGCGGAGGACCTGCTGGCGTTCGCAACCTCGGCGATCCGCGAGGCCGGCAACGGCGCGGCGGTCCTCGACCGGGTCCGCGCCGAGACGGGCGTGCACCTCCAGGAGCTCGGCGGCGAGGCGGAGGCGTCGGCCACCTTCCTCGCCGTGCGCCGCTGGTTCGGCTGGGGCGCGGGCTCGATCCTGGACCTCGACATCGGCGGCGGCTCGTTCGAGCTCTCGATGGGCGTGGACGAGGTGCCTGAGCTCGCCGTGTCGGTCCCGCTCGGAGCGGGGCGGGTGACGCGGGACCTGCTGGTCGGCGATCCCGCCTCGGCCACGAGCGTGAAGGCCGCCCGGCGTCACGCCCGTGAGGTGCTCGCGGAGCCCGTCCGCGGCTTCCTCGCCCTGGGGCGCCCCGACCTGGTCGCAGGCACGTCGAAGACCTTCCGGTCTCTGGCGCGGATCACCGGCGCCGCTCCGAGCGCCGCCGGTCCGCTGGTGCGCCGCAAGCTGCACCTGGTCGACCTCCGGCTGTGGTCCGCCCGCCTCGCCGCGATCAGCGCGGCCGACCGCTCAGCGCTGCCCGGCGTCTCCGCTCTGCGGGCGCCGCAGCTGCTCGCGGGCGCTCTCGTCGCGGAGGCGGCCATGGACGCCCTCGGCATCGAGACGCTGGTGATCTGCCCCTGGGCCACCCGCGAGGGGCTGATCATCCGCCGCTTCGAGCTGCTCGACGCGCAGATCCAGCGCGAGGACGTTCAGCTCAGCGCGATGCTGTAGGACAGCGACCGCCGGCCGCCCGGCTCGAGGACGATCTGGCGCGGCTTGTCGACGATGTCGCCGTCCCAGCCCTCGGGGGTCGGGACGCTCCGCCAGGGCTCGAGGCAGACGAACGGGGCCCCGACGGGCTTCCACACGCCGACCACGTCGAAGTCCCCGGTGTCGACGACGATCGCGCGGGCGGCGCTGTCGGCCTCGAGCCGGAGGGTCCGCCGGCGCGGCTCGTCGAAGATCATCACGCCCTCCTCGAAGTGCGCGTCGTCCACTGTCAGGACCCCGTCCTCGAGCGGCGCCGGGTGGCGCGCCTCGAGCAGCAGGTTCTCCGGAGCGCGGCGGTACCCCTCCGGCTCGGGCTGCGCGAAGCGGATGCGGTGCTCGCCGCGGCCCTCGGGCAGCGGCAGCGCGAAGGCCGGGTGGTTGCCGAGCGAGAAGCCCAGCGGAGAGGGACTCCTGTTCTCGACGGTCTGGGTGATCCGGAGCGAGGCGCCGGTCACGGCGTAGGCGATGAGGAGCGTCCAGTCGAAGGGGAACACCGCGCGCGTGGCGTCGTCGCTCCGGAGCCGGAACACCGCCTCGTCCGCCGAGACGCCCGCGAGCTCGAAGACCCGGTCCCGCGCGAAGCCGTGCTGCCCCATCCGGTGGTCCGCGCCGTCGTGGTGCAGCGTGTCGCCGGGGAGGCGCCCGATGATCGGGAACAGGACGGGAGCGTGCCGGCGCCACTCCGGGCCGGCCTGCCACAGGTACTCGCGGCCCTCGTCGTCGCGGAGGGACGTCATCTCGGCCCCGGCGGTTGTCAGGGCGAGGCGCAGGCTCTCGCTGCCGAGGGTGAGGACGGTGGGCGCGGGGGAGTCGCTGCTGGTCATCCTCCGATTCTGCCCGTCACGCGGTGCGGGCGGGGGTGTCGGCGGCGCGTGGCAGCATGGGGCGGTGCCTCCCGAGTCGACCCCCTCCTCCTGGCGCGCCCGCGTCGGCGAGCTCAGCGGACCCCCCGAGGCCGAGTCGCCGACCGTCCTCACTCCGATCGGGCTGCAGTTCGAGCTGCGCCGGCTGGTGCGCCGGGCCGACGATCCGTGGCGGGCGCCGGCGAGCGAGCGCGTCACGGCGAAGACCTACGACCCCGACGAGCGCCGCGACCACCGTCTGGCCACCCGCCCCGCCGTCCGTGGGCGCGGGGGCGCCTGGAACCGCAC
The DNA here is from genome assembly GCF_002931595.1 of Rathayibacter sp. AY2B9. Classification (NCBI taxonomy): domain Bacteria; kingdom Bacillati; phylum Actinomycetota; class Actinomycetes; order Micrococcales; family Microbacteriaceae; genus Rathayibacter; species Rathayibacter sp. AY2B9. Next base: position 176,714 of record NZ_PSUB01000007.1, on the reverse strand, counting down.
CACCCTCACCTGGAAGTCGCTGAACTTCCAGACCCACCGGCTCTCGCTCGACCCCGCTCACCAGCGCTGGTTCGCCGAGTTCGCGGCTCTGCACCGCGCCACGCGCACCGTCCACTTCGGGCAGGACCCCGACTGGATCCACCTCGACGACTACGAGAGCCCGCTGCTCTGGCGGCTGCTCGAGCAGGCGCAGGCCGCCGGGATCCCGCTGCTCGCCCCGGAGAAGGGCGCGGTCCGTCTCGCCGGTCCCGCGCATGTGGCGGTGACGGTCTCGGCCGAGGAGGGAGGCCTGCGGCTGCGGCCCGTCCTGCGGATCGACGGCGCGGAGCACGCGCCCGAGTCAGCGCGTCCGGTCGCCCGGCACGGCGTCTACGCGGTCGAGGGCGGCGATCCGTCCTCGCTCCTGCTCGCGCCCGCGTCCCTGCCCTTCGACGACGAGGAGCTGCGGCTCCTCGACCACCCCGAGGAGACGGAGGTCCCGGCGGAGGACGTGCCCGAGTTCGTCGGCGAGCACCTCCCCGCCCTCCGCGGCCGCGTCGCGGTGCGCGAGGAGGGCGTCGACCTCGTCCTGGACGATCCGGAGCCCCCGCGCCTGGTCTGCACGGTCTCGTTCGAGCCGCGGCGCGCCGTCAGGGTGGGCTGGCACTGGCGCCGCTCGCCCGATCGCGCGGGCGAGCTCGACGGCACGGCCGACGCGGCTCTCGAGCGCGCGGTGCTCCGCCGGGTGCGCTCGGTGCTCGGCGAGGCCGGGTCCGCTCTCGTGCCGGAGCCGGGGACGAGCGCGGTCCTGCGCGGGGCCGAGGCGGCGGTGTTCGTGGTGGAGCAGCTCCCGCAGCTGGAGGGGATCGGCGGGGTCCGGCTCGAGCGCGAGGGCGCGGCCCCGGACTACCGCCTGCTGACCGGACCGCTCACGCTCACGATCACCGCGGTCGACACCGAGAGCGCCGACTGGTTCGACCTCGGCGTCGTCGTGACCATCGGCGACGCGACCGTGCCGTTCCTGCCCCTCTTCCGCGCTCTGGCCGCGGGCGGCGACCGCATCCGCCTGGTCGACCACTCCTACCTCTCGCTCGCGCACCCCGGCCTCGACCGGCTCCGGGAGCTGCTTACCCGGGCGGACGAGCTCGAGGAGTGGGAGACGGGACCGCGGCTCGGCCGGCACCAGGCCGGGCTGTGGAACGAGCTGGAGGAGCTCGCCGACGAGAGCGTCCCCTCCGACGCGTGGCGCGCCGTGCTCGACTCCGCGCTGGCCGCCGGGTCGCCGGAGGACGTGGAGCCACCGGAGGGCCTGACCGCCCGGCTGCGTCCGTACCAGCGGGCGGGCTACGCCTGGCTCGTGCACCGCCTCCGTCACGGGCTCGGCGGGATCCTGGCCGACGACATGGGTCTCGGCAAGACCCTGCAGGCGCTGGCCATGATGCTCGACGCGGTCGAGGAGGCGGGCCGCGCCGGGATCCGCCGTGCGCCGTTCCTCGTGGTCGCCCCCACCTCGGTCGTGCCGGGCTGGCGCTCGGAGGCCGAGCGCTTCGCGCCCGCCCTGCGCGTCCACGTCGTCGCGAGCTCGCGGGAGGGCGCGCTCGACGCGATCCCGGCCGACGCGGACGTGGTCCTCACCAGCTACGCGGTCCTGCGCCTCGGCGGCGAGCGCTGGGCGTCGAGGACGTGGTCGGCGCTGATCCTCGACGAGGCCCAGTTCGTCAAGAACCCCGCCTCACAGACGCACCGGGCCGCCCGCGGGGTCGGCGCGCCCGTCACGCTCGCGCTCACCGGCACACCGCTGGAGAACTCGCTCGACGAGCTCTGGGCGGTCCTCGCCCTGGTGGCGCCCGGGCTCCTGCCGCCGCTGCGCCGCTTCCGCGAGGAGTACACCCGGCCGATCCTGCACGCGGAGGCGCCCGTCGGCATCGCCTCGCCCGATCTGTCCGAGGGACGGACCGTCAGCCACACCGAGGGCGCGCGCCGCCGCCTCGAGAGACTGCGCCGACGACTGCGTCCGTTCCTGCTCCGCCGCACCAAGGAGGCGGTGGCGCCGGAGCTCCCCGAGAAGCAGGAGCAGACGATCGAGGTCGCGCTGACCCCCGCCCACAGGGTGCTCTACGACGGCTACCTCCAGCGCGAGCGGCGGAAGCTCCTGGGCCTGGTCGACGACCTCGACCGGCAGCGCTTCACGGTGTTCCGATCGCTCACCCTCCTGCGCCTGCTCGCGCTCGACGCGTCCCTGGTCGACCCGGCCTACCGGCACGTCCCGTCCGCGAAGCTCGACGTGCTCGTCGAGCAGCTCGACGACGTGATCGCGGAAGGCCGTCGGGCCCTCGTCTTCAGCACCTTCACCTCGTACCTGGAGCGGGCGGGGGAGCGGCTGCGTCGGCGCGGCATCCCGTTCGTGCAGCTCGACGGCTCCACGCGGGACCGCGCGGGAGTGATCGAGGAGTTCCGCTCCGGAGCCGCGCCCGTCTTCCTGATCAGCCTGAAGGCGGGCGGCACCGGGCTCACCCTCACCGAGGCCGACCACGTCTTCATCCTCGACCCGTGGTGGAACCCGGCGGCCGAGGCGCAGGCCGTCGACCGCGCGCACCGCATCGGCCAGGAGCGGCGGGTGAACGTGTACCGGCTGGTGGCGACGGACACGATCGAGGAGAAGATCGTGCGCCTCCAGGAGCGCAAGGGCCGCCTCAGCACGGCGGTGCTCGACGAGGGCGAGCTCTTCGCCCGGGCGCTGTCGGCCGACGACGTCCGCGAACTGCTGGCCGAGTGACCACGGCCCCACGAAGGGTGACAGAACGGCCAGGCGCGGCCCAGGATCCGAGCGCACACTGAGCGGATGAGACGCCGCCGCCCCCGCCCCCGCGCCGACTGGATCGTGGCCCTCGAGAAGGGCGACGACGCCGGGCTCTTCGGACCGGGCAGCGCGGTCTGGGCGGTCAACGGCGGCCTGCCCACGATGATCGCCGGAGTGCGGGCTCTGCTCATGCAGACCCTCCACGCCGGAGCGATGGCCGGTGTCCACGACCACTCCCGCTACCGCGAGGACCCGATGGGCCGGCTCGACAACACGGTCCGCTGGGTCCTGACCACCAGCTTCGGCGACACCGCCGCGGCGAGCGGAGCGGCGCGCTGGGTGACCGGCGTGCACGAGCGGATCGTCGGCTCCTACGAGGACGCCGGCGGGCGCGAGCGCTCCTACTCGGCGCAGGACCCCCGCCTGCTGCTCTGGGTGCACGACGCCTTCACCGACGCGTTCCTCGGCGCCCACGAGATCTGGGGCGGACGGATCCCCGGCGGCCCCGACGCCTACGTGCGCGAGTGGGCCGCCTCCGGCCGGCTGCTCGGAGTGCAGGATCCGCCCGAGAGCGTCGCGGAGCTCCGCGCGCAGCTCGCCGGATTCGCGGGCGAGCTCAAGCCCGACGCACGCGTGCACGAGGCGGTCGGCTTCCTCCGCGACATCCGGCTGCCGGGCGAGGCGGGCGTGGTCTACCCGCTGCTGTTCGCCGGCGCGGTCGCCTCGCTCAGCCCCGAGGTGCGGAGGCTCCTGGGCCTCCGGCGCCCGTGGTGGCCCGCGATCACGGCGAACCGCCTGCTGTTCGTGTTCCTGGGCCGGCATCTCGGCCGGGTCTCGCCGAGCGAGCAGGCCGCGATCGACCGCATCGCCGGCCTCGACCAGGTGCGCACCGGCGCCTGACGCTCTTCCCGTACACCTGTCCGGGAAGTGGTAGACTGACGTCGATGACTCCCGCCCGCCTCGCCTCCGTGCCCGCGGCGGAGTCCCCCTCGGCGCTCGGCTCCGCCGATCCGCGAGCCCGGCGCACCCGCCGCCGCGTGTTCGACGCGGTCGAGCGGCTCGTCATGCAGAGCGACGGCGAGAGGGCCGAGGGCATCGCGGTGAGCGACATCGTGCGCGAGGCCGGGATCAGCCGCAGCTCGTTCTACGCCCACTTCGACGACGCGGCGGGAGTCGCCTCCGCGCTGCTCCGCCAGGACCTCGTGGTCGCCGACGTCGCCGAGGGCGATCCCGCCGACCGCTCCGGAGCCGACGCCCTGCAGCGCGGCTACTCGCGGCTCGTCGAGCGGCTGGTCGACCGCCACGCCTTCCATGCCCGGCTCCGCGCGCGGGCCTCCGCCCGGGTCGCCTCCGACGACGCCGTGCTCGACACGGCGCTCGCCCTGCACCGCGAGGTGCTCGCCCGGGTCGACGTCCCCGCAGCGGTCGACCCCGAGCTCACCGCGGTCTTCGCGGCCGGCGGCGTCCTCTCCGTGGTCGGCGCCTGGCTCGCCGGCTCCCTCGACGGCACCGACGAGGAGCTGGTCGAGCACCTCGTCGCGCTGCTCCCGGCCTGGCTCGCCGCGGCGCCGCTGCGCCCCCTGGACTCCTCACTCCCACCACGCCCCACGACGAAAGGCACGACATGATGACATTCGAGGTCGGCGAGACCCTGGTCTACCCGCACCACGGAGCGGTGACGATCACCGGGCTCGAGAAGCGCTCGGTCAAGGGCGTCGAGAAGACGTTCATGACGATGAACGTGCACACCAGCGAGCTCACCATCACCCTCCCCGTCGAGAACGCCGAGCTCGTCGGCGTCCGCGAGATCATCGACGACGCCGGAGTCCAGGCGGTCTACGACGTCCTGCGCAGCGACGTCGCGGAGGAGGCCAGCAACTGGTCCCGCCGCTTCAAGGCCAACCAGGAGAAGATGGCCAGCGGCAGCGTGTACCGCGTCAGCGAGGTCGTCCGCGACCTGTGGCGCCGCGAGCAGGCGGGCGGCGTCTCGGCCGGCGAGAAGCGGATGCTCCTCAAGGCGCGTCAGATCCTCGTGTCGGAGCTCTCGCTCGCCCTGAAGGGCACCGACGAGGAGGCCTCGGCCAAGCTCGACGAGGTCCTCGCCTCGGCGATCTGACCCCGCGTCGCGGCGGGTCGGTTCACTCGGGCCGGCACGCCGCGATGATCCTCGCGGCGACCTCGTCCTGCGAGGCGGAGCCGTCGATCCGCACCAGGAGCTCGCGCTCGTCGTAGACCTCCGCCAGAGGAGCCGTCTCGCGCTCGTAGACCTCGATCCGGTTCCGCACCACCTCGGGGTCGTCGTCGGCGCGGTCCTGCTCCTGCGCCCGCACGTGCAGCCGTTCGAGGACCACGTCCGCGTCGGCCGTCAGCAGCACGACGCACGAGAGCGGCGTGCCCCGCTCCTCGAGGAGCTCCGCCAGCGCGTCCACCTGGGCGAGCGTGCGCGGGTAGCCGTCGAGGATGAACCCCTCCCGGGCGTCCTCCTCGGCGATGCGCTCGGCGACCAGGGCGTTCGTCAGCTCGTCCGGCACGTACTCGCCGGCCTCCACGAGCGCCCGCAGACGCCGTCCGAGGTCGGTGCCGTCGGCGACGTGCGCGCGGAACAGATCGCCGGTGGAGATCGCCGGCACCCCCAGCTCGCGCGACAGCACGGCCGCCTGGGTGCCCTTGCCCACGCCGGGCGGGCCCATCATGATGACGCGCATCGCTCGTCCTCCTCGGTGTCGTCAGGCGATGCTAGCGGTGCGGAGCGGGGTGGCCGGTGCACACCGCGCCCGTAGGCTGGCGGGACGAGCCGAGGAGGAGTGATGCCCGCAGCACCCGGGGCCGAGCAGGCCGCCGCCGATCTGGCCGCGCTCCTGCGCGAGGTCTCCGCCGAGCTCGACGCCCGCGGCATCGCCGACCAGGCCGTCGCCGAGCTGCGGACGCCGCGCGCGATCCTCGGCTTCCGCCGCAAGCCGGTGATGGCGCCGGTGACCCGCGCGTGGCGCCTCGGCGTGGTGCTCCTCGGACGCGAGGGCGAGCTCCTCGCGACGGGATCGGTCACTCGTGCCGTCGCTCCGCTGCACGCCAACAACCAGTCCGAGTCGCAGGAGGCGCGCCGCGAGATCCGGCGCGCCGCCTTCGACGGTCCGTTCCAGGAGGGCGAGATCGTCAACTACGGCTGGCGGCGCCTCGCACTGGACGCCGCAGCGCTCGAGTCGGGCCAGGAGCCGCTGGCCCTGCGCGGCTCCGAGGTGCTCGTGCGCTGGGCGCCCGGTCTGGGCGAGCAGGGACTGATGCCGCTGCGCCGGTACCTGGCCGACCGCCTCGACCTCCTCGAGGCCGACTAGCGCCGGGTCACTCCTCCTCGGCCACCGGGTGGAACCACGGCGGGTAGACGGCGACGCGGGGAGAGGCGTCGATGCCCTCGAAGAGAGCCTTGACGCGGTTGCGGGCGGCGACCGACGCCACGCCGACCGTCGCGACGCCCTCGAGCGGGAAGCGCTCGGGCACGAGCGCCTCGGCGCTGCGCAGGGCCGGCTCGTCGACCAGGAGGCGCGCGAAGGTGCGCACGAGCGCGTCGCCCTCGGTGAAGCGCGTGAGGACGTGGGAGGCGTCGCCGTCGCTCAGGACCGGGGCGGAGGCGAGCGAGCCCACCAGGACGACGTACTGCGAGGCGGTGGTCTCGTGGGCGCTCGGCGACCAGTGCGGAGCGACCCGCTCGCCGCGCAGGTCGGCCCAGAGGGCGGCGTCGGGGGAGAGGAAGAAGGGCACGAAGCCGGCGACGCTGACGCCGTCCTTCACCTGCACGGCACGGCGGTGCTCGCGGGTGGTCTCGGCGCTGACGTCGATCGCGGGGCGCTCCTGGAGCTGCTGGTCCGCCAGGATCGCGCCGGCGGCGACGATCGCCTCGAGGTTGTCGAGGTGGGTGACGTGGTAGATCCGCTGCGCGGCGATGTCGACCTTCGGCAGGGGCTTCTCGCGCGCCGTGCCGCGGGCGGCGGCACGGGCGGTGGCCGCACGGGAGGTCCCGGGCACGCGCGCGGGGGCGCGGGTGGCACGGCCGACCTGCTCGGGGAGCTTCTTCGGGGTGCAGACGTCGCAGAGCGCGATGTCGAGGCCGTGGATGCATTCGGTGGGCACTCTGGATTCCTTCTGCGCGCGGGCTCGGGGTTCCGCCGCAGGGACGACGTTACGCGACCGGGGCCCCCGCGCGTCCCGGCGGCGGGGATCTGCGGAGCCGCGGCGTCCGCCCGGGCATCCTCTGGGAGGCGCCGGAGCACCGCTCCCCGCCGCGTAGCGTGAGCGGGATGAAGCGCGTGCCGCCCGCCGAGGGCCAGGAATCCGTCTGGGACTACCCGCGACCCCCGAGGGTCGAGACCACCACCGAGCACGTGGTCGTGCGGCTGGGCGGCGTCGTCGTCGCCGAGTCCCGCGACGCTCTCCGCGTCCTCGAGACGAGCCACCCTCCCGTCTACTACCTCCCCGTGTCCTCGTTCGCGCCCGGGGCGCTCGAGCCCGCGCCCGGCAGCAGCATCTGCGAGTTCAAGGGCGCGGCCTCCTACCTGACCGTGCGCGGGGGAGGAGGAGCGGTCGCGGAGGCGGCGGGCTGGACGTACCCCGAGCCGATGGACGGCTTCGAGGCCCTCGTCGACACGGTCGCCCTCTACCCCGGCCGGATGGACTCCTGCACCGTCGACGGCGAGACGGTCCAGCCGCAGCCGGGCGACTTCTACGGCGGCTGGATCACCTCGCGCGTGGTCGGTCCGTTCAAGGGCTCGCCGGGCACGATGTTCTGGTGAATCAGACGGGGGAGGGCGGACCGAGCGGGTCGTGGACGAGGACCGCCCGTGCGGCGTCGATCCCCGAGACCTCCAGCGTCCACTCCGGCCGTGTCAGGGTCTCCGGTGTGACGCGGAACCGCAGCTCCTCGACCGACGCATCGTCCGGACCGACGATCCGGTGCGTCCCGTTCGGCCGGTAGCCGAGGGCCTCCGAGACCCGGATCGAGCGGGTGTTCCAGGCGAGGGCGGCGCTCTCGGCGACCTCGGCTCCGAGGTGGTCGAAGGCGAGGAGGAGCACAGCGGCGCGCATCTCCCGCCCGAGGCCGCGGCCCTGCGCCGAGCGGGTGAGCCACGAGCCCGAGGCCAGGGTGCGGGTGGCGGCGAAGGACTCGGCGACCACGTCCTGGCAGCCGACGACCCGGCCGTCCTCGACCACGGCGAACGCGACGCGCCACGACTCCCGCGTCGTCTGCGCGCGCTGCGACCAGTGGAAGCGGGCGAGCTCGCCGGGCAGGCGCTCCGCCGGCGCCTCGGCCCAGGGGGAGGGGAACGGCGAGCGGCCGCTCTCGTGCACGCCCGCGAGGGCTGCCTCGGCGAGAGGGCCGAGGTCGGCGTCGCGGACCGGATGAAGCTCGAGCCGCGGCGTGCGCAGCTCCAGCGAGAACAGGGGCCAGGGGTCGGTGCTCATCCGACGACGCTAGCGAGCGGAGGCGCGCACCGCGCGACCAGGCGGGTACCGGTGGTGGGACTCGAACCCACAAGCCCTCTCGGACAGAGCATTTTGAGTGCCCCGCGTCTGCCATTCCGCCACACCGGCTCATCACCAGCCCGTCGAGAATACCGTAGGCTCATCGGCGTGACTGACCAGGAACCCTCGTCGACCGCACCCCGTCGGGTCGTCGTCGCCGAAGACGAATCCCTCATCCGCCTCGACATCGTGGAGATCCTCCGCGACAACGGCTTCGAGGTCGTCGGCGAGGCCGGCGACGGAGAGACCGCTGTGGCCCTCGCCACCGAGCTGCGCCCCGATCTCGTCATCATGGACGTCAAGATGCCCCAGCTCGATGGCATCTCGGCGGCCGAGCGCCTCTCGAAGGCGCACATCGCGCCCGTCGTCCTGCTCACCGCCTTCAGCCAGAAGGAGCTCGTCGAGCGCGCCAGCGAGGCCGGAGCGCTCGCCTACGTCGTGAAGCCCTTCACGCCCAACGACCTGCTGCCCGCGATCGAGATCGCCCTCTCGCGGTACGCCCAGATCCTCACCCTCGAGGCCGAGGTCGCCGACATGGTCGAGCGCTTCGAGACCCGCAAGCTCGTCGACCGCGCCAAGGGCCTGCTCAACGAGAAGATGGGGCTCACCGAGCCCGAGGCGTTCCGCTGGATCCAGAAGGCCTCCATGGACCGTCGGCTCACCATGCACGACGTCGCGCAGGCGATCATCGAGCAGCTGAGCACGAAGAAGGCGTAGCGCGAGGCCGGGCCCGAGGGCCCACGGCCTCAGGGCCAGAGGCGGGTGCGCTCCCACGGGGAGCCGCCCGCCTCCGTCGTTCCCGGGCGGTACTCGAGACGGGTGTGATCCTGCTCCGGCGCGGTCGAGCCCTGCCAGAACTCGATGCGCTCGGGCACGACGCGGTAGACGGCCCACTCCCGGTCGAGCGTCGCGGGCGAGCAGCCCACGGCGACACTGGTCTGGAGCGTGACGAGGCCGAAGTCCTGCGCGCTGCGCATCGGCTCGCTCTGGCGTCCGACGAGCAGGGCGGTGCGAGCGGCCTCGGAGCGGCGGCGGAAGTCGTCGGCCGACTCCTGCGCGGAGGCGCGCTCGACCCGGCCCTCGACCCGGACCTGACGGCCCTGGACCGGCCAGAAGAAGGTCAGCGCAGCGTGCGGGTTCTCCTCCATGGCGCGTCCCTTGGGGCTGGTGGCATGGGTGGAGAACGCCCAGCCCGCCTCGTCGATCTCGCGCAGCACGAGCACGCGCGCCGAGACCGTGCCGTCGTCGGAGGCGGTGGAGAGCGTGGCGCCGTGGGGGAGGAGCTGGCCCGCGTCCTTCGCCTCCTCGAGCCACTGCGCGAACAGCTCGAGAGGATCGGCCGGAGCCGCCTCCGCATCGAACGAGGGCAGCTCGGAGGGCATGGACGGGAGGCTCTTGAGGAGATGGCGAAGGCTCATCCGCTCAGTGTCGCCCTTCGGGCACCACCGGGCACAGTCGCGCGCCGTCGCTTGACAGTGCCGCTCGCCGCGGTGCCGGGTCCCCGAGCGGCGCGGCCGACCGGTCGATCCCCCGTCGCTCGCAGGCACGGGCGGTCCCGACGGCGGTCGCGGTCCTGGGCGTGGTCGTCGCCCTCCGCTCCCGCGAGGGGGACCCGTCCGCTCCCGTCAGCGGGCGTCGCGGATGATGTTGGTGATCCGCACGGTGGAGAGGCGGCGCCCCTCCTGGTCGCGCACGACGATCTCGTGGGTGGTGAGGGTGGAGCCCAGGTGGATCGCGTCGCAGGTGGCGATCACGAAGCCCGAGTGGACCGACCGGCTGTGGCTCGCGTTCAGCTCGATGCCCATCGCCAGGCGGCCCGCGCCGGCGTGCACGTTCGCCGCGATCGAGCCCATCGACTCGGCGAGCACGACGTGCGCGCCGCCGTGCAGGATGCCGACCGGCTGCCGGTTGCCCTCGACGGGCATCGAGGCCACCGAGTGCTGCGGGGTGAGCTCGTGCCAGAGGATCCCCATCCGCTCGGCGAGCTCGCCCATGCCGCGGCCGATCCCGGCGACCAGGTCGAGCGCGGGCGGGCGGATCCAGGCGGTCGTGGTGGGGGTCGGCTCGGTCACGTCGCTCCTCGCGCTGGAGCCTCGGAGCGGCCCTGACCGGCGGGCGCGAGCGGGCCGATCCGGTGTCGGAGGCGCTGTGTAGTCTGGCCCTGTGTCAGATCCGGAACAGCCTATCCTCCTGCTCGTCGACGGCCATTCCCTGGCGTTCCGGGCGTTCTACGCGCTCCCGGTCGACAGCTTCCAGACCCGCGAGGGCCAGCACACGAACGCCATCCACGGCTTCCTCTCGATGCTGATCCTGCTGCTGAAGAACGAGAAGCCGACCCACCTCGGCGTCGCGTTCGACATCTCCCGCTACTCGTTCCGCACCCGCGAGTACCCGGAGTACAAGGGCACCCGCGGCGAGACGCCGCCCGAGTTCAAGGGCCAGGTCCCCCTTCTCGAGGAGGCGCTGCACGCCATGAACATCCGGACCGTCTCGAAGGAGGACTTCGAGGCCGACGACATCCTCGCGACGCTCGCCCGCCAGGGGGCCGAGGCCGGCTTCCGCGTGCTGGTCGTCTCGGGCGATCGCGACACCATCCAGCTGGTGACCCCGGACGTCACCCTGCTCTACCCCTCCACCCAGGGCGTCTCGCAGCTCACCCGCTACGACCGCGACAAGGTCTTCGAGAAGTACGGCGTCGAGCCGCACCAGTACCCCGAGATCGCCGCGCTCGTCGGCGAGACCAGCGACAACCTGCCCGGCGTCGACAAGGTCGGCCCCAAGACGGCCGCGAAGTGGGTCAACCAGTACGGCACGGTCGCCGACATCATCGCCCACGCCGACGAGATCAAGGGCGTGGTCGGCGAGAAGCTGCGCGAGCAGAAGGAGAACGCGCTCCGCAACCGCCGCCTCAATCGGCTGGTGACGGACGTCGAGCTCCCCCTCGGGCCGCACGATCTGACGCGCCGTCCGATCGATCCTGACGCGGTCCGCGAGATCTTCAGCCGCCTCGAGTTCAAGACCCTGCAGGAGCGGGTCCTCACGATCGCCGCGGAGGAGGGCGTCGACGGCGCTGCCGAGGCCCTGGCGGGCGACGTGGTCACGACCTCCGCACCCGCCGTCCGCACCCTGGTCGACGAGGAGCTCGCGCACTGGCTCGACCGCGTGTCGGCGAAGGGCACCGCGCCCGTCGCCGTGCAGGTCCTGCTCGGAGCCGGCGGGCTCGAGGGCGTCGGCCTCGCGGTCGAGAAGGAGACGACGTTCGTCCCGTGGGCCGCCGAGCGGCCCGACTACACCGCGCTCGAGCAGTGGCTGGCCGGGCCCGCCCCCAAGTACTTCGCCGACGCGAAGCCCCAGATCAAGGCGCTGCGGAGGGCCGGACTCCCCGTCGCGGGGCTCGCGTTCGACACCCGCGTCGCCTCCTGGCTGGTGCAGCCCACCGGGCACCCGGCCACGCTCGCGGCGCAGGTCGCGCAGCACCTCGACGAGACCATGGCGCAGGGCGACCCGAACCAGCTGGTCCCCACCGTCGAGCCGATGGGGCCCGCCACCGAGGCCTGGTACGCGTACCGGCTCGTCGCTCCGCTGCGCGAGCGGCTGGGCGAGGGGATGCTCTCGGTGCTCGTCGACATCGAGCTGCCGATCGTCCAGGTCCTCGCGACGATGGAGCTCACCGGCGTCGCGATCGACGCCGACGTGCTGGCGCGCCTCCGCGCCGAGCTGACCGTCTCGGCCGCCGACCTCGCGAGCCGCGCGTTCGCCGAGATCGGACACGAGATGAACCTCGGCTCGCCCAAGCAGCTGCAGCAGGTCCTCTTCGAGGAGCTCGACATGCCGCGCACCCGGGCCACGAAGACGGGCTACACCACCGACGCCTCCGCCCTCGCTGACCTGCAGGAGTCGCACCCGCACCCGTTCCTCGGGCTGCTCCTCGAGCACCGCGACGCGACCAAGCTCAAGCAGATCATCGAGACGCTCGAGAAGTCGGTCACCGCCGACGGCCGGATCCACACCAGCTACGACCAAACCGGCACGGCCACCGGCCGGATCTCCTCCAACGACCCGAACCTGCAGAACATCCCCGTCCGCAGCGAGGTGGGCCGCCGCATCCGCACCGCCTTCGTCCACGGAGCGGACGCGAGCACCCTCCTCACTGCCGACTACTCGCAGATCGAGATGCGGATCATGGCGCACCTCTCCGGGGACGCCGGGCTGATCGAGGCCTTCCACTCCGGCGAGGACCTGCACCGCTTCGTCGGATCGCGGATCTTCGGCGTCGATCCGGGCGACGTCACCTCGGCCATGCGCAACAAGGTCAAGGCGATGTCGTACGGCCTCGCCTACGGCCTGAGCGCCTTCGGCCTGTCGAAGCAGCTGCGCATCTCGAGCGCCGAGGCCAAGCAGCTGATGACCGACTACTTCGTCCGCTTCGGCGCGGTGCGCGACTACCTCCGCAGCGTCGTCGAGCAGGCCCGCGAGACCGGCTACACCGAGACGATCTTCGGTCGCCGGCGTCCCTTCCCCGACCTGCAGAGCGCGAACCGCGTCCTCCGCGACAACGCCGAGCGGGCGGCGCTCAACTCGCCGATCCAGGGCTCGGCCGCCGACATCATGAAGCGGGCGATGATCGGCGTGCAGGCCGACCTCGACGAGCAGGGGCTCGGCTCGCGGATGCTCCTCCAGGTGCACGACGAGCTCATCTTCGACGTCGCCCCCGGCGAGGAGGAGCCGCTCGAGGCGATCGTCCGCGGCCGGATGGCGGGAGCCGCCGACCTGAGCGTCCCGCTCGAGGTGCAGGTGGGCCACGGGTCCGACTGGGACGTCGCCGCGCACTGAGCCGGCCGCAGCGCCTGGCTAGGCTCGGAGGCATGAGCACCGACACCCCCCGCGAGCCCACCGCCGTCGACGCCGTCGCCGAGCGCTGGGTCGACACGCTCGTCGACCTCGACCCCACCCTCGGCACCGCGATCGGACGCAGCGGCGCGAACGGCTGCCTGGGCGACTACTCGCCGGCCGGTCTCGAGCGCGCCCGGGCGGCGACCGCCTCGGCCCTCGCCGAGCTCGAGGCCGCCGACCCCGTGGACGACGTCGACCGCGTCACGGTCGCCGACCTCGGCGCCGAGCTCCGGCTCTCCCTGGAAGGGCACGACGCCGGTCTGCCGCTGCGGGACCTCAACGTGATCGCGTCCCCGGCGCAGGAGCTGCGCGACGTCTTCGACCTGATGCCGACGGACGAGGTCGCCGACTGGGAGGCGGTCGCCGAGCGGCTGCTGGCCGTGCCAGCCGCTCTCGAGGGCTACGCGGAGACCCTGCGCGAGGGGATGCGCACCGGCATCGTCCCCGCCCGCCGCCAGGTCGAGCTCGTCGCCGAGCAGGCGCGGAAGATCGCCGCTCCCCGGGGGTTCTTCGCCGAGCTGGCCGCGGAGGCCGCTCCCGCCGCCGGATCCCTGCCCGCGTCGCTCGCTCAGCGACTGGAGGACGGCGCCCGCCGTGCCTCGGCCGCCTACGGGTCGCTCGCGCAGTTCCTCCGGGGCGAGCTCGCCCCCGCCGCGACCGAGCAGGACGCCGTCGGCCGGGAGCTGTACGCGCTGCACTCCCGCCGCTTCCTCGGCGCTGTCGTCGACCTCGACGAGACCTACGAGTGGGGGATCGAGGAGCTGGCCCGCATGACGTCCGAGCAGGAGTCGATCGCGCGCGAGATCCTGCCCGGCGCCTCCGTCGCCGAGGCGATCGCCCACCTCGAGGCGGACCCGGCCCGCACTCTGCACGGCGTCGACGCTCTGCAGGCCTGGATGCAGGAGACGAGCGACCGCTCCGTCCGCGAGCTCGCCGGCACCGCCTTCGACATCCCGGAGGAGGTGCGCCGCCTCGAGTGCAGGATCGCGCCGACCCAGGAGGGCGGCATCTACTACACCGGTCCGAGCGACGACTTCTCGCGCCCGGGGCGGATGTGGTGGTCGGTCCCGGCCGGAGTCACCGAGTTCGCCACCTGGCGGGAGCTGACCACGGTCTACCACGAGGGCGTCCCGGGCCACCACCTGCAGATCGGCCAGGCCGTCCACAACCGCGCCCACCTCAACACCTGGCGCCGTCAGCTCGCCGGGACCTCCGGCCACGCCGAGGGCTGGGCGCTCTACGCGGAGCGGCTGATGGAGCGCTTCGGCTACCTCGACGACCCGGCCGACCGCCTGGGCATGCTCGACGGCCAGCGGATGCGCGCGGCGCGCGTCGTGCTGGACATCGGCGTGCACCTCCAGAAGCCGATGCCGGGCTCCGACACCGTCTGGACCGCCGACTCGGCCCTCGACTTCCTGCGGGCCAACGTGAACATGGACGACGCGTTCGTGCGCTTCGAGGTGAACCGGTACCTCGGCTGGCCGGGGCAGGCTCCGTCCTACAAGATCGGGCAGCGGATCTGGGAGCAGCTGCGCGACGAGGCGGAGGTGCGCGAGGGCGCCGCGTTCTCGCTCGCGGCCTTCCACCGGAGGGCGCTCGACCTCGGCGGCGTCGGTCTCGACACCCTCCGCTCCTCCCTCGCCGGCTGACTCCGGAACCCGCGCCTGGACGGGCGCGGCGAGATTGCCGTGCGCCTCCCGGGGCGTCTAAGCTGGGGTGTCACATCTGTGGCGCCGCCGTGCCCGCGGCGCGCGAGGAAGGCCGGTCCTCCGGCCGGCCGAGCGCGGCTCCCGGGCCGGAGGCACATCCCTCACCACCGCAGTGGTCACCACTCCGCCGAGCCGCGAGGCCCGCAGGCGGCCGCCGCCCGAGACCCATCCATCCTGGAGCATCCCTTAATGACAACCGCAACGACCGACAAGGCAACCAAGCAGGTCGCGATCAACGACATCGGGTCTGCTGAAGACTTTCTTGCCGCGGTCGAAAAGACTCTGAAGTTCTTCAACGACGGAGACCTCATCGAAGGCACCGTCGTGAAGATCGACCGCGACGAGGTCCTCCTCGACGTCGGCTACAAGACCGAGGGCGTCATCCCCTCGCGCGAGCTCTCCATCAAGCACGACGTCGACCCCTCCGAGGTCGTCAACGTGGGCGACAGCGTCGAGGCCCTCGTCCTCCAGAAGGAGGACAAGGAGGGTCGCCTGATCCTGTCCAAGAAGCGTGCGCAGTACGAGCGCGCGTGGGGCGACGTCGAGAAGATCAAGGAGTCGGACGGCGTCGTCACCGGCTCGGTCATCGAGGTCGTCAAGGGCGGTCTCATCGTCGACATCGGCCTCCGCGGCTTCCTCCCGGCCTCGCTCATCGAGCTGCGCCGTGTCCGCGACCTCACGCCGTACCTCGGCCAGGAGATCGAGGCGAAGATCCTCGAGCTCGACAAGAACCGCAACAACGTGGTCCTGTCGCGTCGCGCGCTCCTCGAGCAGACCCAGTCCGAGAGCCGCACCACGTTCCTGAACAACCTGCACAAGGGTCAGGTCCGCAAGGGCGTCGTGTCGTCGATCGTCAACTTCGGTGCGTTCGTCGACCTCGGCGGCGTCGACGGTCTCGTCCACGTCTCCGAGCTCTCCTGGAAGCACATCGAGCACGCCTCCGAGGTCGTCGAGGTGGGCCAGGAGGTCACCGTCGAGATCCTCGAGGTCGACCTCGACCGCGAGCGCGTGTCGCTCTCGCTCAAGGCGACCCAGGAGGACCCGTGGCAGGTCTTCGCCCGCACCCACGCGATCGGACAGGTCGCGCCGGGCAAGGTCACGAAGCTGGTCCCGTTCGGTGCCTTCGTCCGCGTCGCGGACGGCATCGAGGGCCTCGTCCACATCTCCGAGCTGTCGGGCAAGCACGTCGAGCTCGCCGAGCAGGTCGTGTCGGTCGGCGAAGAGGTGTTCGTCAAGGTCATCGACATCGACCTCGACCGTCGCCGCATCTCCCTCTCGCTCAAGCAGGCGAACGAGAACGTCGACCCCGAGGGCACCGAGTTCGACCCGGCGCTCTACGGCATGGCCACGGAGTACGACGACCAGGGGAACTACAAGTACCCCGAGGGCTTCGACCCCGAGACCAACGAGTGGCGCGAGGGCTTCGAGTCGCAGCGCGAGGCCTGGGAGCTGGAGTACGCCGCTGCTCAGGCGCGCTGGGAGGCCCACAAGGCCCAGGTCGCCAAGTCGCAGGAGGAGGCGGCCACCGTCTCCGAGGGCGTCTCGGTCGGCGCCGGCTTCACCAGCGAGTCGACCACCGGCGGCACCCTCGCCGACGACGAGTCGCTCGCCGCGCTCCGCGAGAAGCTGTCCTCGAACAACTGATCGCGAGCACATCGCATCGAACGGCCGGTCCCCTCGGGGGCCGGCCGTTCGGCGTTCCGGGCGACGGCGCTGGGTAGGGTGGCCGGGTGCATCTCGTCGCCCTCACCGGAGGCATCGCCTCGGGCAAGTCCACCGTCGCCCGCCGTCTCGCCGAGCACGGAGCGGTGGTGGTCGACGCCGACGTCCTCGCGCGCGAGGTCGTCGAGCCGGGGGAGCCGGCGCTGGCGGCGATCGCCGAGCGCTTCGGCCCGTCCGTGATCCGCGCGGACGGCGCGCTCGACCGCCCGGCGCTCGGCGCGATCGTCTTCTCGGACGCGGCGGCCCGCGCCGACCTCAATGCGATCACCCATCCGGCGGTGACCCTCCGCTCGCAGCGGCTGTTCGCGGAGGCCGCCGAGGCGGACCCGGCCGCGGTGGTCGTCTACGACGTCCCCCTCCTCGCCGAGGGCCGTGGAGCGGGGGAGTTCGACGAGGTGGTCGTCGTGCACGCGCCGCAGCACCTCCGCATCGAGCGTCTCGTCGCCCTCCGGGGACTGACCGAGGAGGAGGCTCGTGCGCGGGTCTCGTCGCAGGCGAGCGACGAGGAGCGCCTCGCCCTCGCCGACGTCGTGATCGACTCCTCCGGCACGCTGGAGGAGACGCTCGCTCGGACCGACGCGCTGTGGGAGCGTCTCGCCCGCTGACGGTCCGTCCCGGACACCCGCCCTCGTGGCCGAGCGGCCCGGCCGGAGAGCGCACCCCCGTTCGCCGCCAGCGCACGCGTCGTCCGGTGTCGGTGGTCGCGGCTACGCTTCGAACCATGGAGCCAACCCGTGCCGTGCACCCGTTCGAGGTCATCAGCGAGTACAAGCCGAGCGGTGACCAGCCCGGCGCGATCGCCGATCTGAGCGCCCGCATCAACGCCGGCGAGACCGATGTCGTCCTGCTGGGCGCCACCGGAACCGGCAAGTCCGCGACCACGGCCTGGCTCGTCGAGGCCGTGCAGCGCCCCACGCTCGTGCTCGCGCACAACAAGACCCTCGCCGCGCAGCTCGCCAACGAATTCCGCGAGCTGTTCCCCAACAACGCCGTCGAGTACTTCGTCTCGTACTACGACTACTACCAGCCCGAGGCCTACGTCCCGCAGACGGACACCTTCATCGAGAAGGACAGCTCGGTCAACGCCGAGGTCGAGCGGCTGCGCCACTCCACCACGAACTCGCTCCTGAGCCGCCGCGACGTGATCGTGGTGTCGACCGTCTCGTGCATCTACGGCCTCGGCCAGCCCGAGCAGTACCTCGAGGCGATGGTGGCGCTCCAGGTCGGCCAGCGGGTCGACCGGGACCGCCTCATCCGCAAGTTCGTGTCGATGCAGTACGCGCGCAACGACGTCGACTTCGCCCGCGGCACCTTCCGGGTGCGGGGCGACACGATCGAGATCATCCCGATGTACGAGGAGCTCGCGATCCGGATCGAGATGTTCGGCGACGAGATCGAGGCGCTCTACACGCTCCACCCGCTCACCGGCGACATCGTCCGGAAGCTCGACTCCGTGTCGGTCTTCCCCGGCTCGCACTACGTCGCCAGCCAGGACGTCATGCACCGTGCGATCGACACCATCCAGCAGGAGCTCGAGGTGCGCCTGGCCGACCTCGAGAAGCAGAACAAGCTCCTCGAGGCGCAGCGCCTGCGGATGCGCACGACCTTCGATCTCGAGATGATGCAGCAGATCGGATTCTGCTCCGGCATCGAGAACTACTCCCGGCACATCGACGGCCGCGAGTCGGGCGAGGCCCCGCACTGCCTGCTCGACTACTTCCCGGACGACTTCCTCGTCGTGATCGACGAGTCGCACGTGACGGTGCCGCAGATCGGTGCGATGTACGAGGGCGACGCGTCCCGCAAGCGCACGCTGGTCGAGCACGGCTTCCGCCTGCCCTCGGCGATGGACAACCGGCCCCTGAAGTGGGAGGAGTTCAAGTCTCGCGTCGGCCAGACCGTCTACCTCTCGGCGACCCCGGGCCGCTACGAGATGGGCATCGCCGACGGCATCGTCGAGCAGATCATCCGCCCGACCGGCCTGATCGATCCCGAGATCGTCGTCAAGCCGACGAAGGGCCAGATCGACGACCTGCTCGAGGAGATCAAGCGCCGCACCGAGCGCGACGAGCGCGTGCTCGTCACGACGCTGACGAAGCGCATGGCCGAGGAGCTCACCGACTTCCTCACGGAGGCCGGCGTCCGGGTCCGCTACCTGCACTCCGACGTCGACACCCTGCGGCGCGTCGAGCTCCTCTCGGAGCTGCGAGCGGGCGTGTACGACGTCCTGGTCGGCATCAACCTGCTGCGCGAGGGGCTCGACCTGCCGGAGGTCTCGCTCGTGGCGATCCTCGACGCCGACAAGGAGGGCTTCCTCCGCTCGTCCACGTCGCTCATCCAGACGATCGGCCGTGCGGCGCGCAACGTCTCGGGCGAGGTCCACATGTACGCCGACAAGGTGACGGACTCGATGCGGCTCGCGATCGACGAGACCGACCGCCGACGCGAGAAGCAGGTCGCCTACAACCTCGACCACGGCATCGACCCGACGCCGCTGCGGAAGAAGATCGCCGACATCACCGACGCCCTCGCCCGTGAGGGGGCCGACACCGCCAAGCTGCTCGCCGGGCGCGACGCCAAGAAGAAGAGCCCGACGCCGAACCTGCGCCGTCAGGGTCTCGCCGCGAACGGCGGCAACGACCTCGAGGCGATCATCTCCGACCTCAACGGGCAGATGCTCCAGGCGGCGGGCGAGCTCAAGTTCGAGCTCGCGGCCCGGCTGAGGGACGAGGTCCAGGAGCTCAAGCGCGAGCTCCGCCAGATGGAGAAGGCCGGGCACCTGTCCTGATCGGGGGCGCTGATCCGCAAGGGGAGGGGCCCGCGGATCAGCGCCCAGCGAACGCCACGGGCGATGTCGGTGGCTCCGCATACACTTTCGGAGTGTCGATCCTGAACGCCGTTACGGACCCCTCCTCCACCCCCTCTCCCTCCTTCCACCGCTTCGTCTCCTCGCTCGACGAGTCGTCCTCGAAGCTGGTGGTGAGCGGCGCGCGGGTGCACAACCTGCAGAACGTCGACCTCGAGATCCCGCGCGACTCGATGGTGGTGTTCACCGGTCTCTCGGGCTCGGGCAAGTCCTCCCTGGCCTTCGACACGATCTTCGCGGAGGGCCAGCGGCGCTACGTCGAGTCCCTCTCCGCGTACGCCCGCCAGTTCCTCGGGCAGGTGGACCGGCCGGACGTCGACTTCATCGAGGGCCTCAGCCCCGCGGTCTCGATCGACCAGAAGTCGACGAACCGCAACCCGCGCTCCACCGTCGGCACGATCACCGAGATCTTCGACTACATGCGTCTGCTGTGGGCGCGCATCGGCGTCCCGCACTGCCCCATCTGCAGCGAGCGGATCTCCGCGCAGACCGTGCAGCAGATCGCCGACCAGCTGATGGAGCTCGAGACCGGTACCCGCTACCAGATCCTCAGCCCCGTCGTCTCGCAGAAGAAGGGCGAGTTCGTCGACCTCTTCAAGGAGCTGACCGCGGGCGGCTACTCCCGCGCCATGGTGGACGGGAAGCTCGTCCAGCTGAGCGAACCGCCGGTGCTCAAGAAGCAGTACAAGCACGACATCTCCGTCGTGGTCGACCGGCTCGTGGCCGGCCCCGACATCCTCGGGCGCCTCACCGACTCGCTCGAGACGGCCCTGCGGCTCACCGACGGCATCGTGCAGATCAACTACGTCGACGGCGAGGGCGACGGCGCCTGGACCACCTACTCCGAGAAGCTGTCCTGCCCCAACAACCACCCGATCTCGCTGACCGAGATCGAGCCGCGGACCTTCTCCTTCAACGCGCCCTTCGGCGCCTGCCCGGAGTGCTCGGGCCTCGGCACGCGCATGTCGGTCGACGACGAGCTGCTGCTCGGCGACCCCGACCTGAGCATCGCCGAGGGCGTCATCATCCCCTGGACCACCCAGGGCAAGGGCTTGTTCCAGTACTACGAGAAGCTGCTCGACGGCCTCTCCCGCGACCTCGGCTTCACGCTCACCACCCCGTGGAAGCGCCTCAGCACCGAGGTGCAGCAGGCCGTCCTCCACGGCGACAACTTCGAGGTCAAGGTCAAGTGGAAGAACCGCTACGGCCGCGAGATGAGCTACACCTCGGGCTTCGAGGGCGTCGTGCCCTACATCGAGCGCCAGTTCGTCCAAGCCGAGACCGACGTCCAGCGCACCCGCTGGTCCGAGTTCCTCCGCGAGGTGCCCTGCCCCGTGTGCAAGGGCTCCCGCCTGAAGCCGGAGGTGCTCGCCGTGCTCGTGCACGGGGCGAGCATCGCGGACGTGGCCGACCTCAGCCTCGGCGACGCCCAGGACTTCATGAGCCGGCTCGAGCTGACCGACCGCGAGGCGCACATCGCCGCGCAGGTGCTGCGCGAGATCCGCGCGCGCATCGACTTCCTCATCGAGGTCGGGCTCAACTACCTCAACCTCTCGCGCGCCGCCGCCTCCCTGTCGGGCGGCGAGGCGCAGCGCATCCGCCTGGCGACCCAGATCGGCTCCGGGCTGACCGGCGTGCTCTACGTGCTCGACGAGCCGAGCATCGGCCTGCACCAGCGCGACAACCGCCGCCTGATCGACACCCTCATCAAGCTGCGCGACCTGGGCAACACGCTGATCGTGGTCGAGCACGACGAGGACACCATCCGCACCGCCGACTGGATCGTCGACATCGGCCCGGGCGCCGGGGTCAACGGCGGCAAGGTCGTGCACTCCGGCTCCTACGAGTCGCTGCTCGAGAACACCCACTCGCTCACCGGCGACTACGTCTCGGGCCGCAAGGCGATCGAGGTCCCGAAGAAGCGGCGGAAGATCGACCGCAAGCGGATGATCAAGGTCGTCGGGGCGAACGCCAACAACCTCCGCAAGGTCGACGCGGAGTTCCCGCTCGGCACGTTCGTCGCGGTCACCGGGGTCTCCGGCTCCGGCAAGAGCACCCTCGTGAACGACATCCTCTACCGCGTGCTCGCCAACCAGCTCAACGGCGCCCGCAAGGTGCCGGGCAAGCACACGCGCGTCACCGGCCTCGAGAACCTCGACAAGGTCGTGCACGTCGACCAGAATCCGATCGGCCGCACGCCGCGCTCGAACCCCGCCACCTACACGGGCGTGTTCGACCGCATCCGCAACCTCTTCGCCGAGACCACCGAGGCGAAGGCGCGGGGGTACCTGCCCGGCCGCTTCAGCTTCAACGTCAAGGGCGGCCGCTGCGAGGCCTGCTCGGGCGACGGCACCATCAAGATCGAGATGAACTTCCTGCCCGACGTCTACGTGGCGTGCGAGGTCTGCGGGGGAGCGCGCTACAACCGCGACACCCTGACCGTGCACTACAAGGGCAAGAACATCGCCGAGGTGCTCGACATGCCGATCGCCGAGGCGGCCGACTTCTTCGAGCCGATCACGGCGATCCACCGCTTCCTCCGCACGCTGGTGGAGGTGGGCCTCGGCTACGTCCGCCTCGGGCAGAGCGCGACCACGCTCTCCGGCGGCGAGGCGCAGCGCGTCAAGCTGGCGACCGAGCTCCAGCGCCGCTCCAACGGCCGCAGCGTCTACGTGCTCGACGAGCCGACGACGGGCCTGCACTTCGAGGACGTCCGCAAGCTCCTCCTCGTCCTCAACGGCCTGGTCGACAAGGGCAACACGGTGATCACCATCGAGCACAACCTCGACGTCATCAAGTCGGCCGACTGGCTGATCGACATGGGTCCCGAGGGCGGCGCCGGCGGCGGACAGGTGGTCGCGGTGGGCACCCCCGAGCACGTGGCGAAGGTCGAGGGCAGCCACACCGGCATGTTCCTCGCCGAGATCCTCGGCTGACGCGAGCGAGAGGCATGGCGCAGACAGTCGACTTCCGGCCGAAGCCGGGTGAGATCCCGACCCTCCCGGGCGTGTACCGCTTCACGGACGCCCGGGGGCGGGTGCTCTACGTGGGCAAGGCCAAGAACCTCCGCGCGCGGCTGAGCAACTACTTCGCCCCGCTGCCGAGCCTGCACGAGCGCACCCGCCGGATGGTCACCTCGGCCTCCGGGGTCGAGTGGACCGTCGTCGGCACCGACGTCGAGGCCCTGCAGCTCGAGTTCACCTGGATCAACGAGTTCGATCCCCCCTTCAACGTCAAGTTCCGCGACGACAAGTCCTACCCCTATATGGCGGTGACGCTCGGCGACGAGGCCCCGCGGGTGATGGTCACGCGGAACGCCAAGATCAGGAAGGCCCGCTACTTCGGGCCCTACCCGAAGATCTGGGCGATCCACGAGACGATCGACCTGATGATCAAGGCGTTCCCGATCAGGACCTGCAACGACTCCAACTACAAGCGCGCCATGCAGAGCGGCAAGCCCTGCTTCGCGTCGCAGATCGGCCGCTGCGGCGGGCCCTGCTCCCACCGCGTCACCTTCGCCGAGCACCGCGAGATGGTCGACCGCTTCGTCGCCTTCATGGGCAGCCACGACCGCCGGATGATCGGCGAGCTCGAGAAGGAGATGCGCGAGGCCGCCGCGGCGATGGAGTACGAGCGCGCCGGCAAGCTTCGCGATCAGGCCGCCGCCCTCGACGCGGTCCTCGCCAAGAGCGCTGTCGTGCTCAAGGACAACGTGGACGTCGACCTCTACGCGATCGTCCACGACGAGCTCGCCGCCTCCGTGCAGCAGTTCCGGGTCCGCGGCGGGCGCATCCGCGGCGAGCGGGGCTGGGTCGTCGACAAGGAGCTCGACATGAGCACGGCGGAGCTCGTCGACACGGCACTCCAGGCCGCCTACGAGACCGGCGACGTCCCGCCCCGGGAGGTCGTCGTGCCGGAGCTGCCCGAGGACACCGAGGCGCTCGAGGAGTGGCTGAGCGGACTGCGCGGCACGAACGTGCGCCTCCGAGCGGCCCAGCGCGGAGACAAGGCCGCCCTCCTCGAGACGGCGACGCAGAACGCGAAGCACTCGCTGATGCTCTACAAGACCCGCCGCTCCGCCGACTTCACCGCTCGGACGCAGGCCCTGGAGGACATCCGCGACGCCCTAGGCATGAGCGAGGCGCCGCTCCGGATGGAGTGCTACGACGTCTCCCACCTCAGCGGCACCAACATCGTCGCCTCGATGGTGGTCTTCGAGGACGGGCTCGCGCGGAAGGACCAGTACCGGCGGTTCTCCATCGCGGAGTCGACGGACGACACCGAGTCGCTGCACCAGGTGCTCACCCGCCGCCTCGCGTACCTCCGCGAGCCGGTCGAGCCCGCGGCGGTCGACCCCGAGACCGGCGAGGCCAAGCGGCGCAAGTTCTCGTACCCCCCGCAGCTGCTGATCGTCGACGGCGGCCAGCCGCAGGTCGCAGCCGCGCAGCGCGCGCTCGACGAGTCCGGGGTGACCGGCATCACCCTCTGCGGGATCGCCAAGCGCCTCGAGGAGATCTGGCTGCCGGACTCCGACTTCCCCGTCATCCTGCCGCGCAACAGCGATGCGCTCTTCCTCTTCCAGCGCATCCGCGACGAGGCGCACCGCTTCGCGATCACCCACCAGAGGACGCGTCGCAAGCGCGACATCTCGTCGCAGCTGGCCGAGGTGCCCGGGCTCGGAGGCATGCGAGTCCGCGACCTGCTGAAGCACTTCGGATCCGTCGCCCGGCTCCGCGAGGCGGGCGAGGCCGAGATCGCCGAGGTCAAGGGCATCGGCCCGACGCTGGCGGGCGCGATCCACGCGCACCTGCATCCGGACGGGTCCGCCGTCGGGGGCACGCCCTAGGCTGGAGGCCCGCGCTCCGGGGGAGAGCGGCCGGTGCCCGGCACCGAGGACACGAGCAGACACGAGCACGGAGAGCGCATGAGCACGGAGAGCGAGCAGCAGGACGTGCTGATCGTCACGGGGATGTCCGGAGCGGGCCGGTCCACGGCCGCGAACGCGCTGGAGGACCTCGGCTGGTACGTCGTCGACAACCTGCCGCCGCAGATGCTGCGCCCGCTGGTCGACCTGGCGCAGCGTGCAGGGGACACGCTGCCGAAGATCGCGGCGGTCGTCGACGTCCGCGGACGCGACTTCTTCGAGGACCTCGGCGACATCGTCCGCGAGCTGCGCGCCGGGGTCGACCTCCGAGTGGTGTTCCTCGAGGCCACCGACGCCGCGCTCGTCCGCCGCTTCGAGCAGGTGCGCCGTCCGCACCCGCTGCAGGGCCGGGGGACCCTCCTCGACGGCATCTCCGCCGAGCGGACGCGCCTCGCTCAGCTGCGGGAGTCGGCCGACATCGTCATCGACACCTCGGACCTCAACATCCACCAGCTGGCCACCAGCATCACCGAGCGCTTCGCCGAGGCCGGCCGCGCGGGCCTCCAGGTCACGGTGATGAGCTTCGGCTTCAAGTACGGGCTGCCGACGGACGCCGACATGGTGGCCGACGCGCGGTTCCTGCCGAACCCGTACTGGATCCCGGAGCTGCGTCCGCACACGGGTCTCGACGAAGAGGTGAGAGACTACGTGCTGGCCCAGCAGGGCGCCGAGGAGTTCATCGACTCCTACTCCCGGGCCCTGCGCCCCGTGCTCGACGGCTACCAGCGCGAGAACAAGCGCCACGCGACCATCGCGATCGGCTGCACGGGAGGCAAGCACCGCTCCGTCGCGGTCGCGGGCCGTGTCGCGGCCCGTCTGGCCGAGCTGCCGGGCGTCGCCGTCAACGTGGCGCACCGCGACCTCGGCCGAGAATGATCCCCGCGCGCTCAGCCGCGCACCCGACGTAAGGAAGACTCCGTGGCCCTCACCGCAGACGTCAAGGGCGAACTGGTCGCGATCGTCTCGCGCAAGAACACCGTCCGTGCCGCCGAACTGGCGACCATCCTCCGCTTCTCCGGAGGACTGCACATCATCTCCAACCGCCTCGCGGTCGAGGTCGAGCTCGACTCCGCCCCGCTCGCGACCCGCGTGCGCCGCGACCTCGCCGAGCTGTACGGCGTCCGCAGCGAGGGCAGCATCGTCTCTGCCGGCGGATCCCGGAGGACCACGAGCTGGCTGGTGCGCGTCGTCGAGGGCGGGGACACCCTCGCCCGGCAGACCGGCCTCCTCGACCAGCGGGGCCGGCCCGTCCGCGGCCTGCCCAACCGCCTCACGACCGGCTCCCGCGAGGAGCTCGCCGCACTGTGGCGCGGCGCCTTCCTCGCCCAGGGCTCGCTGACCGACCCGGGCCGCTCCGCGGCGCTCGAGATCATCTGCCCCGGCAACGAGGCGGCCATGGCGATCGTCGGAGCCGCCGGACGCCTGGGAGTCCAGGCCAAGTCCCGCGAGGTGCGCGGCGTCCACCGGGTCGTCATCCGCGACGGCGAGAGCATCAGCGCGATGCTCACCCTGATGGGCGCGACCGCGACCGTCGCGAGCTGGGAGGAGCTGCGCCAGCGCCGCGAGGTGCGGGCGACCGCGAACCGCCTCGTCAACTTCGACGACGCGAACCTCCGCCGCTCCGCCCAGGCCGCCGTCGCGGCGTGCGCCCGCGTCGAGCGCGCGATGGAGATCCTGGGCGACGACATCCCCGAGCACCTCCGCTACGCCGGGCGCCTGCGCCTCGCGCACCGCGACGCGAGCCTCGACGAGCTCGGCCACCACGCCGATCCGCCGATGACGAAGGACGCCGTCGCCGGCCGCATCCGCCGCCTCCTCGCGATGGCCGACAAGCGCGCGTCCGACCTCGACATCCCGGGCACCGACGCGAACCTGCCGGCAGAGCTGCAGGACCTGTAGGCCCGGCCGCACGGCGCGCCCCGCCCGGCGAACGCTGAGTGTCTCCTGGTCGAACAACGCAAGCCCTCCGAACGCGGAGGGGCCCCCTCGCTAGACTGATCGGGTCGCTCAGGACACTCCCGGCCCTCCTCCTCCGCCTCGCGGAGGACGCCGGCGGGTCGCACGGGAGCGACGACCACGAACAGGAGATCGCACATGGCTGACTACACGCTCGCCGAACTGCCCTACGACTACTCGGCCCTCGAGCCGAACATCAGTGGGCGGATCATGGAGCTCCACCACGACAAGCACCACGCGACGTACGTGGCCGGGGCGAACACCGCGCTCGCCTCGCTGCAGGAGGCTCGCGACAGCGAGAACCTCGCGAACGTGAACAAGCTCCAGAAGGACCTCGCCTTCAACCTCGCCGGTCACGTGAACCACACCGTGTTCTGGAACAACCTCTCGCCGGACGGCGGCGACAAGCCCGTCGGCGAGCTCGCCGCGGCCATCGACGACAACTTCGGGTCGTTCGACAAGTTCCGCGCCCACTTCACCGCCTCGGCCCTCGGCATCCAGGGCTCCGGCTGGTCGATCCTCGCCTGGGACTCGCTCGGCGAGAAGCTCATCATCGAGCAGCTCTACGACCACCAGGGCAACCTCGCCGCGGCGACCGTCCCGGTCCTCCTCCTCGACATGTGGGAGCACGCCTTCTACCTCGACTACGTCAACGTGAAGGCCGACTACGTCAAGGCGTTCTGGAACATCGTGAACTGGGCCGACGTCTCCGCGCGCTTCGAGAAGGCCCGCGAGAAGACTTCGGGCCTGCTGCTACTGTCGTAGCGATCTCGGCGTCCCGGGCCCCGCGTCCGGGACGCCCTGTCGTCGGCTTCCATCCCTCCACTGCACCGTCGAGGTGCCTTTCCTCACCAGGAGATATCTGTGTCCGTCAAGATCGGCATCAACGGCTTCGGCCGTATCGGCCGTAACTTCTTCCGTGCAGCCCTCGCCAAGGGCAGCGACCTCGAGATCGTCGCGGTCAACGACCTCACCGACAACAAGGCCCTCGCGCACCTCCTGAAGTACGACTCCATCACGGGCCGCCTCGACGCGACCGTCGAGCTCGACGGCGACCGCATCGTCGTCAACGGCAAGCCGATCATCGTCCTCGAGGAGCGCGACCCCGCGAACCTCCCCTGGGGCGAGCTGGGAGTCGACGTCGTCATCGAGTCGACCGGCCGCTTCACCAAGTCGGAGGACGCGCGCAAGCACATCACCGCGGGTGCCAAGAAGGTCATCGTCTCCGCTCCCGCCACCGGCAGCGACGTCGCGACCCTGGTCCTCGGCGTGAACGAGAACACCTACGACCCCGCGACGCACGACATCATCTCGAACGCGTCCTGCACCACGAACTGCCTCGCGCCGCTCGCCAAGGTGCTGCTCGACAACTTCGGCATCGAGCGCGGCCTGATGACCACGGTCCACGCGTACACCGCCGACCAGAACCTCCAGGACGGCCCGCACAGCGACCTGCGTCGCGCCCGCGCCGCCGCCGTCAACATCATCCCGACCTCGACCGGTGCCGCCAAGGCGCTCGGCCTGGTCATCCCGGAGCTCGTCGGCAAGCTCGACGGCTACGCCCTCCGCGTCCCGGTCCCGACCGGCTCGATCACCGACCTCACCGTCGAGCTGACCAAGCCCGCCACCGTCGAGGAGATCAACGCGGCGTACAAGGCGGCCTCCGAGGGAGACCTCAAGGGCATCCTCAAGTACACCGAGGACCCGATCGTCTCGAGCGACATCGTGACCGACCCGCACTCGTCGATCTTCGACGCGGGCCTCACGAAGGTCATCGGCAGCCAGGTCAAGGTCGCCTCCTGGTACGACAACGAGTGGGGCTACTCCAACCGCCTCGTCGACGTCACCGAGTTCGTCGCCGGCAAGCTCTAAGGGCTGCGCGCAGTGACGCTCCGCACTCTGGACTCACTGGGCTCCCTCGCAGGCAAGCGCGTCGTCGTCCGCTGCGATCTGAACGTCCCCCTGAAGGACGGAACGATCACGGACGACGGCCGCGTGCGCGCGTCGGTGCCCACGCTCCAGCGTCTGGTCTCCGAGGGCGCCCGAGTCGTGGTCGTGAGCCACCTCGGGCGCCCCGAGGGGAAGCCCGAGGCGAAGTACAGCCTCGCTCCCGTCGCCGCCCGCCTCGGCGAGCTGCTCGACGCTCCGGTGGCCTTCGCCGAGGACACCGTCGGGGAGGCGGCCTCGGCCGCCGTCGACGTTCTCGAGGACGGCCAGGTCGTCGTCCTCGAGAACCTCCGGTTCAACGCCGGCGAGACGAGCAAGGACGAGGCCGAGCGCCGCACCTTCGCCGAGAAGCTGGCCGCCTACGGTGACGCCTTCGTCTCCGACGGGTTCGGCGTCGTGCACCGCAAGCAGGCGAGCGTCTACGAGCTCGCCGAGCTTCTCCCCAGCGCCGCCGGCACGCTGATCGCGGCCGAGCTCGAGGTGCTGGAGCGGCTCACTGAGAAGCCCGAGCGCCCCTACGCGGTCGTCCTCGGCGGCTCGAAGGTCTCGGACAAGCTCGGCGTGATCGAGCACCTGCTGCCGAAGGTCGACTCGATCCTCATCGGCGGCGGAATGCTCTTCACCTTCCTCAAGGCCCAGGGCCACGAGGTCGGCGCCAGCCTGCTGGAGGCGGACCAGGTCGACACCGTACTCGGCTACCTCGCGAAGGCGAAGGAGCTGGGCGTGGAGATCGTCCTGCCGACGGACGTCGTCGTGGCGTCGGAGTTCGGCCCCGACGCCGAGCACCAGGTCGCCTCGGCCGACGCGATCGAGGGCACGCCCTTCGGTGAGAAGGGCCTCGGCCTGGACATCGGACCGGACACCGCCGCGCACTTCGCCGAGATCATCGCGGCGTCCGAGACGGTGTTCTGGAACGGCCCCATGGGCGTCTTCGAGCTCGAGCCGTTCGCGGCGGGCACCAAGACCGTCGCGCAGGCGCTCACCGAGGTCGACGGTCTCAGCGTCGTCGGCGGAGGCGACTCCGCCGCGGCCGTCCGCGCCCTCGGGTTCCGCGACGACCAGTTCGGCCACATCTCGACGGGAGGCGGAGCGAGCCTCGAATTCCTCGAGGGCAAGCGCCTCCCCGGACTGGAGGTCCTCGGATGGTAGACACCGCCGCCCGCACCCCGCTCATCGCCGGCAACTGGAAGATGAACCTGGACCACCTCCAGGCCATCGCCTTCGTGCAGAAGCTGGCATGGAGCCTCAAGGACGCCGATCACGACTTCGACGGCGTCGAGGTCGCGGTGTTCCCGCCCTTCACGGACCTCCGGCCCGTGCAGATCCTCGTCGACTCGGACAAGCTGCCGCTCAAGTACGGCGCGCAGGACGTCTCGAAGTTCGACAGCGGCGCCTACACCGGTGAGATCTCGGGCCAGTTCCTGAAGCAGCTCGACTGCGACTACGTGATCGTCGGCCACTCGGAGCGTCGCACGCTCCACGGCGAGACGGACGCGGACATCGCCGCCAAGTCGGCTGCGGCCGTCAATCACGGCGTCGCTCCGATCATCTGCGTCGGCGAGACCGCGGAGGACCTCGAGAAGCACGGCCCGTCGGCCGTGCCGGTCGCCCAGCTGAAGGAGGCCCTCACCGGCCTCCCCGCGGACGCCGACCTCGTCGTCGCCTACGAGCCGGTCTGGGCCATCGGCTCCGGACAGGCCGCGACGCCCGAGCAGGCCCAGCAGGTCTGCAAGGCGCTCCGCGGAGTCGTCGCCGACGTCCTCGGCGCCGACACCGCCGCGAAGACCCGCATCCTCTACGGCGGCTCCGTGAAGTCCGGCAACATCGCCGGCTTCATGCGCGAGCCCGACGTCGACGGAGCACTCGTCGGAGGCGCCAGCCTCCAGGTCGACGAGTTCGCGGCGATCGCGCGATTCCGGAACCACGTCGGGGTCTGAGCTGCTGCGACGAGAGGGCGGGCCCATCGGGCCCGCCCTTTCGTCGTCCACGCCGCTCCCCGCGCGGCGTGGCGCGGTCGGCTTCGCGACGGGGCGCGGTTCCGAGAGCGGGATGCGTCCGGCTACGTCGATCCGCTGGAACGCGGATCACCGGTTCGCCTCGGAGATCCCACACCGGCATCACGCGTTGGCCGGTCCGGTGCCGTCAGCTCCTCGCGGGGTGCCCTCCGAGAGCGTGGCGCGTTCGGCTCGATCGGTCCGCTGGTACGTGGATCACAGGCTCGCGGTCCGGCGACTGAAGAGGTTGTCGAGGGCACCGCGACGAGGCCACCCGCTCCGCCCCTCGACGGACACTCGTATACATCGCCCCGAACACGGGACGACGCATTCCTCGCGGATTCGCAGGCGCCGTTATACTCGTCGGGGCGCGCAACGCGCCAGAACTTCGAAAGGTACCGCGTGGACATCCTCCAGGTCGTGCTCCAGGTCATCCTGGGCATCACGAGCCTCCTGCTCACCATGCTGATCCTGCTCCACAAGGGGCGCGGCGGCGGACTGTCCGACATGTTCGGGGGCGGAGTCACCTCCAACCTCGGCGCGTCGGGCGTCGCCGAGCGCAACCTGAACCGCATCACCGTGATCCTGGGCGTCGTCTGGCTGGCCTGCATCGTGGTGCTCGGACTCATCACCAAGTTCACCACCGGAGCATAGGGGTACTCGCAATGGCATCAGGCGGCAGTGCAATCCGTGGTTCGCGCGTCGGCGCAGGACCCATGGGCGAGCAGGACCGGGGCTTCCACGCGGAGCGCGTCGCGGTCTCCTACTGGGACGCTCTCGGCAACGAGACGGTGCGCCACTTCTCGGCGGCCCTCCCCGAGGACGAGATCCCCGAGGTGATCGACTCGCCGCAGTCCGGTCTCCCCGCTGGCCGCGACCGGGCGAACCCGCCGCAGGTCGCGAAGACCGAGCCCTACAAGACGCACCTCGCCTACGTGAAGGAGCGCCGCACCGAGGCCGAGGCGGCTCAGCTCCTCGAGGAGGCGCTGCAGCAGCTGCGCGCCCGACGAGGCACCGCGACCCCGTCCTGATCCTCACCGGACGACGAACGACGGAAGGCCCGCCCCTCGGGGGACGGGCCTTCCGTCGTTTCCGGACCGTGCTCAGTAGCTCGGAGCGATGAGCGACTCGGGGACCTCGGCAGCTGCCTCCTGGTCGACGAAGAACACCGTGCGCTTGCGACCGAACGCGCCCGACGCGGGCACCTCGTTCGTGCTGGCACCCGCGAGCGCGAGGCCCAGGGCCGAGGCCTTGTCGGCGCCGGCGAGCACCATCCAGATGCGGTCCGACTGGTTGATCAGCGGCAGCGTGAGGGTGAGGCGCTCGGGCGGCGGCTTCGGCGAGTTGCGGACGGCGAGGACGCCGGGCGTCGTGGAGCGGATCGCGGAGCGCTCGGGGAACAGCGACGCGATGTGCCCGTCCGGCCCGACGCCGAGGAAGGTGATGTCGAAGCGCGGGTAGTCGCGCCCCTCGGAGGCGTGCTCGCGCAGCTCCGCGTCGTAGGCAGCGGCGGCGCCGTCGAGGTCCAGGCCCTCGTCCGAGGCCGGGTAGGAGTGCACGTTCGCCGCCGGCACATCGAGGACGCTGAAGAGGTCCCCGGCCTGGACGTCGTTGCGGTCCTCGTGGCCGCGGGGCACCCAGCGCTCATCGCCCCACCAGAAGTGCACGCGCGACCAGTCCACGTTGCCGGCGGCGGATGAGGAGCCGATCTCCTTGAGCGTGGCGGCTCCCATCGTCCCTCCGGTGAGCACGACGTTCGCCGAACCCAGGTCGTCGAGGACGTCGATCGTCTTGGTGAGGAACCGGGCGGCGACCGAGCCGGCGAGGGTCTGCTTGTCGCGGTGGACCAGCACGCGGCGTTCGGTGGTCATCTCAGGGGACTCCTTCGGGTTCGGGTGCCGATCGGCGGGGTTCGGCTCCGTGTCGGGAAGCTCTGAGGTGCGGGCGCCCTGGACGGGCGCCCACACCTCAGGAGGCGCTGCGGGCCTCGGCCTTCTCAGTGAGCATGTCGACCCCGCGCGAGATCACTTCACCGTACAGGTCATCCGGGTCGAGCCGGCGCAGCTCCTCCGCCAGGCAGTCCCGGAGGCTGCGGCGGGGGAGCGAGATGTCGTGGACCGGCTGATCGGGCTGCGTGAGCGTCGCGACGTTGGGCACCGAGCGCTCGAGCTCGATCACTCCGGAGTCGCGGATGAGCCGGACGCCGTGGATCCCGCTGGACCCGGTCGCGCTGATCGTGAGCTCGTGGTCGACGGGGATGTCGAGCTCGAGCTGCAGCCAGGCGGCGAGCAGGATCGTGGAGGGGGAGTCGGGCGCGCCCGAGACCTCGACGGCCGTGATCGGCTCGTAGGGCGGCTGGTCGAGCACGGCGGCGAGCTGCGCGCGCCAGAGGGTGAGGCGGGTCCAGGCGAAGTCGGTGTCGCCGGGGGCGTAGGTGGACGCGAGGTGGTGCAGCGCTTCCGCCGGGTTCGACTGGGCCGACGCGTCGGTGATCCGCCGAGTGGCGATCCGGCCGATCGGGGACGCGGAGGCGTTGTCCGGAGCGCTGTTCGGCCACCAGGCCACGACGGGGGCGTCGGGGAGGAGCAGGCCCGTGACCAGGCTCTCCTCGTCCTCGGCCGCGTCTCCGTAGGGACGGAGCACGACGACCTCGCTCGCGCCGGCGTCGCCTCCGACCCGGATCTGCGCGTCGACCCGCGCCGTCGCGTCGACCGGGACCGTGGTGGTGCCGTCGTCCTTCGAGACCACGATGACGCGCATCGGGTGCTCGCGGGACGCGTCGTTCGCGGCCTCGATGGCCTCCTCCTCGTGACCCCGCGAGGTCGCGATGATGAGGGTGAGGACGCGGCCGAGGGCGACGGCGCCGCCCTCCTCGCGGATCTTGACGAGGGTCTTCGAGACCTCGCTCGTCGTGGTGTCGGGCAGATCGACGATCATGGACGCCTCCAGGTGCGGCCGTCGCGGGCGAGGAGCTCGTCGGCGGAATCGGGGCCCCAGGTTCCGGGGCGGTACTGCTCGGGCTGGCCCTGCGTGGCCCAGAACTCCTCGATCGGGTCGAGGATCTTCCAGGACAGCTCGACCTCCTCGTGCCGGGGGAAGAGCGGCGGCTCGCCCAGGAGGACGTCGAGGATGAGGCGCTCGTAGGCCTCGGGGCTCGCCTCGGTGAACGCGTGGCCGTAGCCGAAGTCCATCGTCACGTCGCGCACCTGCATGCCGGCGCCGGGCACCTTCGAGCCGAAGCGCATGGTGACGCCCTCGTCGGGCTGGACCCGGATGACGAGCGCGTTCTGGCCCAGCGACGTGGTCTGGCTCTCGGCGAAGAGCTGCTTCGGTGCCCGCTTGAACACGACCGCGATCTCGGTGACGCGGCGGCCGAGGCGCTTGCCGGCCCGCAGGTAGAACGGCACGCCGGCCCAGCGTCGGGTGCCGATGTCCAGGCGCATGGCGGCGTAGGTCTCGGTGGTCGAGGTGGGGCTCATGCCGTCCTCCTCGAGGAAGCCGAGCACCTTCTCGCCGCCCTGCCAGCCGCCGGCGTACTGCCCGCGGGCGGTCGCGGTGGAGAGGTCGGCGGGGAGGCGGACGGCCGCGAGGACCTTCTCCTTCTCCGCACGGAGGTCGGCCGCGTCGAACGAGATCGGCTCCTCCATGGCGGTCAGGGCGAGCAGCTGCAGCAGGTGGTTCTGGATGACGTCGCGCGCCGCTCCGATGCCGTCGTAGTAGCCCGCGCGCCCGCCCACGCCGATGTCCTCGGCCATGGTGATCTGCACGTGGTCGACGTAGTTCGAGTTCCAGAGCGGCTCGTACATCATGTTGGCGAAGCGGAGGGCCAGGATGTTCTGGACCGTCTCCTTGCCGAGGTAGTGGTCGATCCGGAAGACGGAGTCGGGCGGGAAGACCGACTCGACGACGTCGTTCAGCTCGCGGGCCGTCTTCAGGTCGCTGCCGAACGGCTTCTCGATGACGACGCGGCGCCACTGGCCGTCCTTCTGCTCGGCGAGGCCGGAGCTGCGCAGCTGCTCGGTGACCTGCGGGAAGGACTTCGGGGGGATCGAGAGGTAGAAGGCGAAGTTGCCGTTCGTGCCGCGCTCGCGGTCGAGGTCGTCGACGGTCGTCTTCAGGCGGGCGAACGCCTCGGGGTCGTCGAACTCGCCCTGCACGAACCGGATGCCCTGCGCGAGCTGCGCCCAGACCTCCTCGTGGAACTCGGTGCGGGCGTGCTTCTTCACGGAGTCGTGGACGACCTGCTCGAAGTCCTGGTCGTCCCAGTCGCGCCGGGCGAATCCGACGAGGGCGAAGCCGGGAGGCAGGAGGCCGCGGTTGGCGAGATCGTAGACCGCGGGCATGAGCTTCTTGCGGGAGAGGTCGCCGGTCACGCCGAAGATGACGAGGCCGCTGGGCCCGGCGATCCGGTTCAACCGGCGGTCGAAGCTCAACCTCAGCGGGTTGAACTCGGGGGTGATGTCCACAGACATGTGCAGTGTCCTTCTGTGTGCCGGTGGGACCGGCGCACTGCTATCGGTGAGGGAGGGGGAGGAGCGGGCGGGCCCGGCTGCTGCCCCGGGAAGTGGTCGCGGGACGACCGCGGGCACGCCGCCGCGCGCTCGAGAGCGCAGCGGCGGCGTGCCCGTCGGATCAGGTGTTGAGGGCCTCGAAGAGCGCCTCGAGGTCGGCCTCGGGGTCGGTCAGCGTGAGGGTCAGCACCGGCCGGCCGTGCTCGGCGAGCACGCTCGCGTCGCCGGCGGCCTGCGCCAGGATGAGCTGGCCGAAGGTGAACGGGCTGTCCGGGATCTCGAGGTCCACGTCGGAGCGCTCGGTGATCTGGAGGAACACGCCGGTCGGCGCGCCGCCCTTGTGGTACTGCCCGGTCGAGTGCAGGAAACGCGGGCCCCACCCGAAGGTGACGGGGCGCTGGGCCTGAGCGGCGAGGAGGTCGCGCACACCCTCGAGCTGCGGGAGCGCGAGGCGGTCGACGTACGCCTGGATCGAGACGTAGCCGCCGTCGCCCAACTGAGCGAGGAGGCGGTCGACAGCAGCGGCGACGGTCGAGACGCCCTCGGTGACGCTGCTGCTGCCGGTGACCTCGATGCCCGCGTCGGTGAACGCGGGCGCCTCGGGCTCGGGGCGCTTCTCGAGCAGGGCCCGGGTCGCGACCTTCGCCGACTCGACGTCGGGCTGGTCGAACGGGTTGATGCCCAGGAGGCGACCCGCGACGGCGACGGCGTACTCCCACGTCAGCATCTGAGCGCCGAGCGAGCCGGAGAGGAGGATCTCGCCCTCGTGGCGGTCGCGCGGGAACAGGTGCAGCGCCGTGGCGTCCTCGACCAGGCGGACGACCTGCACGTCTGGCAGGTCCTCCGAGAGCTCGGGGGCCAGCGTGCCGAGGACGACGGGGAGGATGCCCGTGCCGTCCTTGCCGGTGGACTCGGCGATGAGCTGCTCCGCCCAGTCGGCGAAGCCGACGATGTCGGTCCCGTCGGCCACGATCGCGAGCTTGTCGCGGCGCGGGCTGGTCGCGGCGATCGCCGCTCCGAGGATCAGGCCCGGGTTCTCGGGGGAGTCCACGGCGAGCCCGAGGGAGGCCTCGGCCGCCTCGTCGAGGA
This sequence comes from Rathayibacter sp. AY2B9, assembly GCF_002931595.1. NCBI lineage: Bacteria > Bacillati > Actinomycetota > Actinomycetes > Micrococcales > Microbacteriaceae > Rathayibacter > Rathayibacter sp. AY2B9. The sequence continues at coordinate 140,810 of NZ_PSUB01000007.1, read as the reverse complement.
GGGCCTCGATGTCGGCGCCGGCGAGCCCGGACGGCACGAGGCCGAACGCGGAGAGCGCCGAGAAGCGCCCGCCGATGTTCGGGTCGGCGTTGAACACGCGGTAGCCGGCCTCGCGGGAGGAGGTGTCCAGGGGCGAGCCCGGGTCGGTCACGATGACGATGCGGTCGAGCGGATCGATGCCCGCCTCCGTGAACGCCTTCTCGTAGGCCTTCTTCTGGCTCGCGGTCTCGACGGTCGAGCCGGACTTCGAGGAGATGACGACCGCGGTCGACGCGAGCCGGTCGTTCAGGGCCGCGAGCACCTGGCCGGGCGCCGTCGAGTCGAGCACGGTGAGCTCGACGCCGGCGGTGCGGGTGATGACCTCGGGCGCGAGCGAGGAGCCGCCCATGCCGCCGAGGACGATGTGGTCGACGCCCTTGGCCTGGAACTCCTCGCGCAGGGCGAGGATCTGGGGGATCAGGGGGCGGGAGACGGTGGTCGACTCGGTCCACCCGAGGCGCTTGGCCGCCTCCTCCTCCGCCGCGGCGCCCCACAGGGTGGGGACCTGGGCGGTGATGCCGGACGCGACCTCGTCGGCGACGAGCTCCGGGACGACGCGGTCGACGGCCTTCTCGGCGTCTCCGCTGACGTGGATCTGGATGGCCATGATCAGGCCTGCGCCTTCGCGCCCTCGAGCGCCGCGGTGACGGTGTCGAGCAGCTCGTTCCAGGAGACGATGAACTTCTCCACGCCCTCCTTCTCGAGCAGCTCGGTGACGTCGGCGTACGAGACGCCCTGCGCCGCGACGGCGTCGAGGACGGCGTTCGCGTCGGCGTACGAGCCCGTGACGGCGTCGCCGGTGATGACGCCGTGGTCGAAGGTCGCCTCGAGGGTCTTCTCGGGCATCGTGTTGACAACGCCGGCCGCGACGAGCTCGGTCACGTAGACGGTGTCGGGGAGGTCGGTCGACTTGACGCCGGTCGAGGCCCAGAGGGGGCGCTGGCGGTTGGCGCCGGACTCCTGGAGCAGCAGGGCGCGCTCGGTGGCGAACGCCTCGACGAAGACCTCGTAGGCCAGCTGAGCGTTGGCGACGCCGGACTTGCTCTTGAGGGCGCGGGCCTCGTCGGTGCCGACGGCCTCGAGGCGCTTGTCGATCTCGGTGTCGACGCGCGAGACGAAGAACGAGGCGACGGAGTGGATGGTCGACAGGTCGATGCCGGCGTCCTTGGCCTTCTCGAGGCCGGCCAGGTACGCGTTGATGACGGCGCGGTAGCGGGCGAGCGAGAAGATCAGGGTGACGTTCACCGAGATGCCGGAGCCGATGACCTCCGTGATGGCCTCGAGGCCCTCGACGGTCGCGGGGATCTTGATCATCGCGTTGGGGCGGTCGACCTTGGCCCAGAGGGCCTTGGCCTGCTCGATGGTGCCCTGGGCGTCGTGCGCCAGGCCGGGCTCGACCTCGATCGACACGCGGCCGTCGTAGCCGTTGGTCGCGTCGTAGATCGGGCGGAAGATGTCGGACGCCGCGGCGACGTCGTCGGTGGTGATCTCGAAGACGGCGTCGGTCACCGAGGTGCCGGCGGAGGCGAGCTCGCGCACCTGGGCGTCGTAGGACTCGCCGTTGGTCAGGGCCGCGGCGAAGATCGTGGGGTTCGTGGTGACTCCGACGACGTTCTTCTCCTCGATGAGCTTCTGCAGCCCTCCGGTGGAGATGCGCGAGCGGGAGAGGTCGTCGAGCCAGATGCTGACGCCGGCGGCGGAGAGCTCTGCGGTGGGGGTGTTCTCGGTCATGTCTCTTCTTCTTCTGCGTAGGTGGTGCGTGGTGTGAGGGGGAGCCGCTGCTCCGACGGCGAAGGCCGCGTCCGTGGTGGACGCGGCCTTCGAGTCAGGAGGCTGCGAGCGACTCCTTGGCGGCGGACAGTGCCGCCTCGGTGGTGATCCCGAACTCGCGGAACAGGGTCTTGTAGTCGGCCGAGGCGCCGAAGTGCTCGATCGAGACGGAGCGGCCGGCGTCGCCGACGTACTTCTGCCAGCCCAGGCTCAGGCCGGCCTCGATCGAGACGCGCGCCTTCACCGAGGAGGGCAGGACCTTCTCGCGGTACTCGGCGTCCTGCTCCTCGAACCACTCGAGGGACGGAGCCGAGACGACGCGGGCGTTGACGCCCTCGCTCCTCAGGGCCTCGCGCGCCTCGACGGCGATCTGGACCTCGGAGCCGGTCGCGATGAAGATCACGTCCGGGGTGCCGCCCGGCGCCTCGGCCAGGATGTAGGCACCGCGGGCGACGTTCGCGGCGGAGGCGAAGGTCTCGCCCTCCGCGTCGCCCTCGCCGCGCTCGAACACCGGGATGTTCTGACGGGTGAGCGCGAGGCCGGCGGGGCCCTCGCGGCGCTCGAGGATGGTCTTCCAGGCGTAGGCGACCTCGTTCGCGTCGCCGGGGCGGACGACGTCCAGGCCCGGGATCGCGCGGAGGGTCGACAGCTGCTCGACCGGCTGGTGCGTCGGGCCGTCCTCGCCGAGCGCCACGGAGTCGTGGGTCCAGACGTAGATGGCCGGCGCCTTCATGAGCGCGGCGAGACGGACCGCCGGGCGCATGTAGTCGGAGAAGATCAGGAAGGTGCCGCCGAAGGGGCGGGTGTTGCCGTGCAGGACGATCCCGTTGAGGATCGCGCCCATGGCGTGCTCGCGGATGCCGAAGTGCAGCACGCGGCCGCCCTTCTTCCCGGTCCACTCGTGGGTCGAGAACTCCGTCGGGACGAAGGAGCCGGCTCCCTCGATCGTCGTGTTGTTCGACTCGGCGAGGTCGGCGGAGCCGCCCCACAGCTCGGGGATCACGCCGGCGAGGGCGTTGATGACCTTGCCGGACGCGGCGCGGGTCGAGACCTCCTTGCCGGGCTCGAAGACGGGGAGCGCCTCCTGGACGCCCTCGGGCAGCTCGCCCGAGAGGACCCGGTCGAGCAGCTCCTTCTTCTCGGGGTTCGCGGACGCCCAGGCGGCGAGCTGCTCGTCCCACTCGGCGTGCTGGGCCTGGCCGCGCTCGACGGCCTTGCGGGTGTGCTCGATGACCTCGTCGGCGACGTCGAAGGTCTTCTCGGGGTCGAAGCCGAGCACCTCCTTGAGTCCGCGGAGCTCGTCGGCGCCCAGGGCGGAGCCGTGGATCTTGCCGGTGTTCTGCTTCTTCGGCGACGGCCAGCCGATGATGGTGCGCAGGATGATGAGCGACGGCTTGTCGGTCTCGCCCTTCGCGGCCTCGATCGCGGCGTGCAGCTCGGCGACGTCCTCGTGGTACTCGCCGGTCTTCTTCCAGTCGACGACCTGGACCTGCCAGTCGTAGGCCTCGTAGCGCGCCTTGACGTCCTCGGTGAAGGCGATGTTGGTGTCGTCCTCGATCGAGATCTGGTTGGAGTCGTAGATGACGACCAGGTTGCCGAGCTTCTGGTGGCCGGCCAGCGAGGAGGCCTCGCTGGTGACGCCCTCCTGCAGGTCGCCGTCGCCGGCGATCACGTAGACGAAGTGGTCGAACGGGGAGGTGCCCGCGGCGGCCTCCGGGTCGAACAGCTCGCGCTCGAAGCGCGAGGCGTAGGCGAAGCCCACGGCGGAGGCGAGGCCCTGGCCGAGCGGCCCGGTGGTGATCTCGACGCCGTCGGTGTGGCCGTACTCCGGGTGGCCCGGGGTCTTCGAGCCCCAGGTGCGCAGCGCCTTGAGGTCGTCGAGCTCGAGTCCGTAGCCGCCCAGGTAGAACTGGACGTACTGGGTCAGCGAGGAGTGGCCGACCGACAGGATGAACCGGTCGCGGCCGATCCAGGTCGCGTCGGACGGATCGCGGCGCATGACCTTCTGGAACAGGAGGTAGGCGGCGGGCGCGAGGCTCATGGCGGTTCCGGGATGGCCGTTGCCGACCTTCTCGACCGCATCCGCGGCGAGAACCCTCGCCGTGTCGACTGCCTTCTCGTCAATGGATTCCCATTGCAGTTCTGACACTTGGTACTGACCCTTCTCGAGACGTGGGGCAGACGGGGACCGTCCGCCCTCTCGCATGGTGGAGCACGCCGCATGACGACTTCGACACGATGCTCCGGCGACGGCCCTCTCGGCCCCGTACCGACGATCGTCGGGCGGGCTCGGGTGCGTGCCGGGCGCTCTGGCGAGCAGTCCCGAGTATACGGAGGGGGGTGCGCCGCTGACCGGGGGTTGCGTGGTCGCATATGTCTGCGTCCGATTGGACAAGCGTGCACGCCGGGCCCGGCTCCCGGACGGGCGCATTACACTCGTTCGGGATCATCGAATCGTTAGAGGAGCAATGGACGCAGTCGTGGAGACCACCGCCGTCGAGCGGGACGGGGCGTCGCCGACGACCCTCTCGCGCAAGGTGAAGGCCTTCGTCGCTCTGACGAAGCCGCGCGTGATCGAGCTGCTCCTCGTGGTGACTGCTCCGACGATGATCCTGGCGCAGGGCGGGATCCCGAATCTGCTGCTGGTCCTCAACGTCCTGATCGGCGGCGCCCTGAGCGCCGGGTCCGCGGGCGCGTTCAACTGCTACTTCGACCGCGACATCGACCGGATCATGAACCGGACGAAGAACCGGCCGCTCGTGACCGGGGAGATCTCGGACCGGGCCGCGCTCGTCTTCGCGACCACGATCGGCGTCCTGTCGATCGTCTGGCTCGGCCTCACGGCCAACTGGCTCTCCGCGGGCCTCTCGCTCGCCGCGATCCTGATCTACGTCGTGTTCTACACGCTCTTCCTCAAGCGCCGGACGCCGCAGAACATCGTGTGGGGCGGCATCGCGGGCTGCATGCCGGTGCTGATCGGCTGGGCGGCGGTCACCGGCTCGCTCGACTGGGCCCCCGTCATCCTCTTCTCCGTCATCTTCCTCTGGACGCCGCCGCACTACTGGCCGTTGTCGATGAAGTACCGGGACGACTACCAGGCCGCCGGCGTGCCGATGCTGGCCGTCGTGCGCGGGCGCACGATCGTCGGGCTCCAGGTCATCCTCTACGCCTGGGCCACCGTCGCCTGCTCGCTCCTGCTGATCCCCGTCGCCGGAATGGGGGTGCTCTACACGGTGGTCGCGCTCGGCAGCGGAGTCTGGTTCATCGCCGAGACGCACCGCCTCTACAGCCTCGCGATCCGTCACGAGCACGTCTCGCCGATGCGGGTGTTCCACGGGTCCATCGGATACCTCACCCTGCTCTTCCTCGCCGTCGGCATCGACCCGCTGCTCCCCTTCTGATGGTGACGCCGTTCTCCTTGCTCGCCGAGCGGGTGACCCTGGGTCCGCGCGCACTGCGCTGGGGGACCACCGCGGCGCTCGTCGCGAGCATCCTGATCATCTTCTTCGGGGGCGTCGTCCGGCTGACCGGCTCTGGCCTCGGCTGCCCCACCTGGCCGGCGTGCGAGCCGGGCTCGCTCACCTCGACCCCCGAGCTCGGGATCCACGGCTTCATCGAGTTCACGAACCGCGCGTTCACCGGCGTCCTCGTGGTCGCGGTGGGCTGGGCGATCACGGCCGCGCGCCTGCAGAAGCCGCGCGACCGCACCATGACCCGGCTCGCCTGGTCGCAGTTCTGGCTCGTCGTCGCGAACGCCCTCGCGGGCGGCGCGACCGTGCACTCGGGCCTGAACCCGTACATCGTGGCCGGGCACTTCGTTCTCGCCATCGCCCTCCTCACCACCACCGCACTGACGTGGCACCGCGCCCACCGCTCGCAGTCCGTGGCCTTCGAGCCGGACCGCGCGACGCGGGCGCTCAGCATCGGGCTCGTCGGCCTGACGCTCCTCGTGATCCTCGTGGGGACCCTCGTGACGGGGACCGGCCCGCACGCCGGCGACTCCGCGGAGGTGCCCCGCATGCAGTTCCACTGGGAGAGCGTGACCGTCGTGCACGGCGTGCTCGGCACAGCGGTGCTCGTCGTAGGCGCCGCTCTGCTCCTGCGCCTGTCGCGGGCGGCGGGCTCGGAGCTCGCCCGGCGGCGCGTGATCGCCTTCCTCGTGGTCGTCGTGCTGCAGGCGCTGGTCGGGGTCGCGCAGTCGCTCACCGCGCTGCCCGAGACGCTCGTCGCGGTGCACCTCCTCGGCTCGGCGCTCATCTGGGTCGGCGCGGTCCGCGTGCTGCTCGACGTGAACCCGAGGCTGTTCACCGTGCGCGCCCAGCGCCGGGACGCCGCCCAGGAGCTCCAGCCCGCCGCCTGACCGCGGGCTCCGGCTCGGCGGAGAGCAGGTGCCGCCGGAGGCGCAGGAGCACGCGGGGGAGCGCCCGCAGCGGGAGGTCGGCCGCGATCGCGCGGGCGAGAGGGCCGAACGCCCGTGCGGGTCCGGCCGGCAGGCGGGCGCCCACCAGTGCGGTCACGAGTCGGGCGGGGATCGGGGTCGATGCGTCGTTCGTCATGGCGTAACCGAATCACGGACCACCGACACCGGTATGGCCATGCGCGTGTGGAGGTGCGCCGCCGGCGCCCGGCCGACACCCAGGTGCGGAGGTTCCGCTGAACGGCGGACGCCGGTAGAATGAGAAGCTGGTCACGGTTCGACGCACCCTGCGCACGTGATCCGCACACGGCCCGATGGAGCGCCGACGCACACCTCCGGAATCCAGGGACGCACATCATCCGCTCCGCGCATCAGATCGATCGCGCGACCGGCCGGAGAGCACCCGCGGGCCACCCCCGGGGGAATGACTCCGGGACCCGACCGGTTAGCAGTGGGTAGGAAACGAGGTACACATGTCAGACATCCTGATCGACCGCCCCGAGCTCGAGAGCCTGGGCGTCTACGAGTTCGGCTGGTCCGACTCGGACTCCGCCGGAGCCTCCGCACGACGCGGCATCTCGCCCGAGGTCGTCTCCGACATCTCCGCGCTCAAGAACGAGCCCGCCTGGATGCGCGACCGCCGCATGAAGGCCCTGAAGCTCTTCGAGCGCAAGCCCATGCCGACGTGGGGCGCCGACCTGTCGGACATCGACTTCGACAACATCAAGTACTTCGTCCGCTCCACCGAGAAGCAGGCGCAGACCTGGGACGACCTCCCGGACGACATCAAGAACACGTACGAGAAGCTCGGCATCCCGGAGGCGGAGCGCCAGCGCCTCGTCGGCGGCGTCGCGGCCCAGTACGAGTCCGAGGTCGTCTACCACCAGATCCGCGAGGACCTGGAGGAGCAGGGCGTCATCTTCATGGACACCGACACGGCGCTGCGCGAGCACCCCGAGATCTTCGAGGAGTACTTCGGCACCGTCATCCCCGCGGGCGACAACAAGTTCGCGGCGCTGAACACCGCGGTCTGGTCCGGCGGCTCCTTCGTGTACGTCCCCAAGGGCGTCCACGTCGACATCCCGCTGCAGGCCTACTTCCGGATCAACACCGAGAACATGGGCCAGTTCGAGCGGACCCTGATCATCGCGGACGAGGACAGCTACGTCCACTACATCGAGGGCTGCACGGCTCCGATCTACAAGTCGGACTCGCTGCACTCGGCCGTGGTCGAGATCATCGTGAAGAAGAACGCCCGCGTGCGCTACACGACGATCCAGAACTGGTCGAACAACGTCTACAACCTCGTCACCAAGCGCGCGATCGCGCACGAGGGCGCGACGATGGAGTGGATCGACGGCAACATCGGCTCCAAGGTCACGATGAAGTACCCGTCGATCTTCCTGGTCGGCGAGCACGCCAAGGGCGAGACCCTCTCCGTCGCGTTCGCGGGCCCCGGCCAGCACCAGGACGCCGGCGCGAAGATGGTCCACATGGCGCCGTACACGCAGTCGTCGATCGTCTCGAAGTCGATCGCCCGCGGCGGCGGTCGCGCCGGATACCGCGGCGAGGTCCGGGTGGACGCGAACGCGCACCACTCGGCGAACACCGTGCGCTGCGACGCCCTCCTGGTCGACACCATCTCGCGCTCCGACACCTACCCGGCGATCGACATCCGCGTCGACGACGTGCAGCTCGGCCACGAGGCGACGGTGTCGAAGGTCAGCGAGGAGCAGCTCTTCTACCTGATGTCGCGCGGCCTGCCGGAGGACGAGGCCATGGCCATGATCGTTCGCGGCTTCATCGAGCCGATCGCGCGCGAGCTGCCCATGGAGTACGCCCTCGAGCTGAACAAGCTCATCGAGATGGGGATGGAGGGCAGCGTCGGTTGACGCCCGCCTCCCCCCTCGAAGGGGCGCCCGGACGGGGCGCCCCGCACCCATCGAAAGGAACCACCGCCAGATGACGGTCCCCACGAGCGCCGCGACCCCCGAGATCGACGGCGCGGCCGCCGCTGAGCGCCTGGGCGTCAGCGCCCACTCCGACGGGGCGTTCACGCCCGTGCAGACGCGCTCCGAGCGCTTCGCGTCGGCCGACGTCGAGGCCTTCGAGGCCGTCACCGGCCGCGAGATCGCCTGGAAGCTGACGCCCGTCGCCCGCCTCGGCGATCTGATCGACGGCGCGCTCGACGGCTCGCCCGCCCCCCTCGAGCACGCGGCGGTGGACGGTGTCGACGTCTCGTGGGTCGGCCGCGACGACCAGCGGATCGGCACCGCCGGCCTCCCCGAGGACCGCGCCGCCGCGAACGCCTGGTCGAGCTTCGAGAAGGCTCTCGCCGTCCGCGTGACGGGCGAGGACGAGAAGGTCGCCACCCTCGTCCGCTCGGGCCTCGGCTCCGCACCCCGCGCCGCGCACACGATCATCGAGGCGGCGCCCTACGCCCGCGCCGTCGTCGTGCTGCAGAACGAGGGGGAGGCCTCCCTCGCGGAGAACGTGGAGATCCTCGTCGGCGAGGGCGCGCAGCTCACCGTCGTCACCGTGCAGGAGTGGGCTGATGACGCCCGGCACCTGGCCAACCACTTCGTGCGGGTCGGACGCGACGCGAAGGTGAAGCACATCGTGGTCACGCTCGGCGGCTCCATCGTCCGGGTGAACCCCTCGGCGCACCTCGTCGAGCGCGGAGCGGACGGCGAGCTCTTCGGCCTGTACTTCGCCGACGGCGGCCAGCACCTCGAGCAGCAGGTGTACGTCGACCACGACGCCCCCGACACCCGCAGCCGCGTGACCTACAAGGGCGCGCTGCAGGGCGAGGGCGCGCGCACCGTCTGGATCGGCGACGTCCTGATCCGCAACAGCGCCACCGGCACCGACAGCTACGAGCAGAACCGCAACCTGGTCCTCTCGGACGGCACGCGCGCCGACTCCATCCCGAACCTCGAGATCGAGACCGGTGACATCGCCGGAGCGGGGCACGCCTCGGCGACCGGCCGCTTCGACGACGAGCAGCTCTTCTACCTGCAGTCCCGCGGCATCCGTGAGGACGAGGCGCGACGCCTGGTCGTGCGCGGGTTCCTCAGCGAGATCGTGCAGCAGATCAAGGTCGCCGAGCTCGAGGACCGCCTGCAGCTCGCGATCGAGGCGGAGCTCGCCGGGAGCGCCGGCCAGACCGGCTCCTCCCGCGGAGCGGCGGTCAGCGCATGAGCAACGCCGCGATGATCTGCTCGGTCTCCGAGCTGATCCCCAACCAGGCCATGCGGGTCGAGGTCGACGGAGTCGCGATCGCGGTCGTGCAGGACTCCGCCGGCGAGATCCACGCCATCGGCGACACCTGCACCCACGGCGAGATCTCGCTCTCCGAGGGCTTCGTCGAGGGCGACAGCCTCGAGTGCTGGGCGCACGGCTCCCAGTTCTCCCTCCGCACCGGCACCCCCCTGAACCTCCCGGCCTACGAGCCGGTCCCCGTCTTCGTCGTCGAGATCATCGACGGCGACGTCTACATCGACCCGACCGTCACGAAGGAAGTCTGAATGTCCGTTCTCCAGATCAGCGATCTCCACGTCAGTGTCGAGACCGAGCAGGGGACCAAGCAGATCCTCCGCGGTGTCGATCTCACCATCAACCAGGGTGAGATCCACGCGATCATGGGCCCCAACGGGTCCGGCAAGTCCACCCTCGCGTACACGATCGCGGGACACCCCAAGTATCACGTCGACGGCGGCTCGATCACCCTCGACGGCGTCGAGGTCCTCGACATGTCCGTCGACGAGCGCGCCCGCGCGGGCCTCTTCCTCGCCATGCAGTACCCGGTCGAGATCCCCGGTGTGACCAACACCAACTTCCTCCGCACCGCCAAGACCGCGATCGCCGGCGAGGCGCCCGCGATCCGCACGTGGACGAAGGACGTCAAGTCGGCGATGGCGAACCTCCGCATGGACTCGTCCTTCGCGGCGCGCAACGTCAACGAGGGCTTCTCGGGCGGCGAGAAGAAGCGCAACGAGATCCTCCAGCTCGAGCTGCTCGCCCCGCAGTTCGCCGTCCTCGACGAGACCGACTCCGGCCTCGACGTCGACGCGCTCAAGATCGTGTCGGAGGGAGTCAACCGCGCCCACCAGAGCACCGGTCTCGGCGTGCTGCTGATCACGCACTACACGCGGATCCTCCGCTACATCCAGCCCGACTTCGTCCACGTCTTCGTCGCCGGCCGCGTCGCCGAGCAGGGCGGCAAGGAGCTCGCCACCCGGCTCGAGGACGAGGGCTACGACCGCTTCCTGACCTCGGCGACGGTCTGATCATGGCGGTCACCACTCTCGAGCCGAAGCTCTTCGACCAGGTCGAGGAGGCCCTCAAGGACGTCATGGACCCCGAGCTCGGGGTCAACGTGGTCGACCTGGGACTCATCTACGACCTGGGCTGGGACGACGAGAACGACGCCCTCGTCATCCACATGACCCTCACCTCGGCGGGCTGCCCGCTGACCGACGTGCTCGAGGAGCAGACCGCCGAGTCGCTCGACGGCATCGTCGAGGCGTTCCGGATCAACTGGGTCTGGATGCCGCCGTGGGGTCCCGACCGGATCACCGAGGACGGGCGCGACATGATGCGCGCACTCGGCTTCTCGATCTAGCCGCTGCACACCGACGCCGAAGGGCCGGGAGGAGTCGTCCTCCCGGCCCTTCGGCGTCCGTGCGACCGCTCAGCGCGAGCGGCGCGAGAGCATCGCCCAGGTGGTGGGGAGCAGCGCGGCGGCGACCAGCGCCTTGAGCGCGTCGCCGACCAGGAAGGGCACGAGTCCCGCGGAGAGGACGGAGCCGAGGTCGGCTGGCAGCCCCAGCGAGGCGAGGGCGGCGGCCAGCCAGGGCAGGCCGACGAGGTAGATGGTGGCGGTGCCGGCGAGGAAGGTCACCAGCGTGCCGAGGACGCGACGGTCCCACTGCCGCTGGGCGAGCCACCCGGTGACGATCGACGCGAGGACGAAGCCGACGATGTAGCCGCCGGTGGGACCCGCGAGGACCGCCCAGCCGTGCGAGCCCTCGGTGAAGACCGGGGCGCCGAGAGCGCCGACGAGCGCGTACACGAGCATGGAGAGCGCGCCGCGGAGTGCGCCGAGCGTCGTGCCGACCAGGAGGACCGCGAAGGTCTGGCCCGTGAAGGGCACCGGCCACATCGGGATGAACAGCTGCGCCATCGCTGCGGTGAGACCTGCACCCGCGAGCACCAGCAGGGCGTCGGTCGCGACGGAGCGGGTGACGAGCCGGTCGGCGAGGACCGGGCGCGGGAGGGCGGAAGAGGAAGGGGACATGGGTGATCTCCGAGAGTCCTGGTCGCCCGAGAGCGAGGAGCGAGCGCGTCCGCGGTGAGCGGACGTGGATCCGCCCCGCGGCTCAGGAAATATACTAGGGGGCTGCCGCATCGCGGCCCCTTGCCCCACTCCTCCCGAACCGAACGCCATTTCTTGGCGGGAACGGACAGCACTGTGCTCAGCGTGCACGACCTCGAACTCCGAGTCGGCGCCCGACTCCTGATGGAGAACGTCTCCTTCCGGGTGGGCGACGGCGACAAGGTCGGCCTCGTCGGCCGCAACGGGGCGGGGAAGACGACGCTGACCAAGGTCCTCGCGGGCGACCTCATCGCCTCGAAGGGCACGGTCGACCGCGGCGGCGAGATCGGCTACCTCCCTCAGGACCCGCGCTCCGGCGACCCGGAGGAGCTCGCGCGCACCCGCATCCTCGACGCCCGCGGGCTGGGGCAGCTGGTGCTCGGCATGCAGGAGGCGACGGTCGCGATGTCGAGCAGCGACACCTCCGTGAGCGAGGCCGGCATGAAGAAGTACGGCAACCTCACGGACCGCTTCCTCTCCCTCGGCGGATACGCGGCTGAGGCGGAGGCCGCGTCGATCGCGAGCAACCTCAACCTCCCCGACCGGATCCTCGACCAGCCGCTCAAGACGCTCTCCGGTGGCCAGCGGCGCCGCATCGAGCTCGCGCGCATCCTCTTCTCCGACGCGAGCACGCTGATCCTCGACGAGCCGACGAACCACCTCGACGCCGACTCCGTCGTCTGGCTCCGCGAGTTCCTCAAGAACTACCGCGGCGGCTTCATCGTGATCAGCCACGACATCGAGCTGGTCGGCGAGACCGTGAACCGCGTCTTCTACCTCGACGCCAACCGCCAGGTCATCGACGTCTACAACATGAACTGGAAGAACTACCAGCGCCAGCGCGCCGCCGACGAGGAGCGCCGCAAGAAGGAGCGGGTCAACGTCGAGAAGAAGGCCGGCGCCCTCCAGCTGCAGGCCGCGAAGTTCGGCGCGAAGGCCTCGAAGGCCGCAGCGGCGCACCAGATGGTCGCGCGTGCCGAGCGCATGCTCAGCGGGCTCGAGGAGGTCCGCGCGGTCGACCGCGTCGCGAAGCTCCGGTTCCCGACCCCGTCCGCCTGCGGTCGCACCCCTCTGCAGGCTCAGAACCTGTCGAAGAGCTACGGCTCGCTCGAGATCTTCACCGCCGTCGACCTCGCGATCGACCGCGGCTCCAAGGTCGTCATCCTGGGGCTCAACGGAGCGGGCAAGACGACGCTCCTGCGCATCCTGGGCGGCGTGGACCAGCCCGACACCGGAGTGATCGAGGCCGGGCACGGCCTCCGGATCGGCTACTACGCGCAGGAGCACGAGACGATCGACGTCAAGCGCTCGGTGCTCGAGAACATGGTCTCCTCCAGCCCGAACCTCACCGAGACCGAGGCGCGCCGGGTCCTGGGCTCGTTCCTGTTCACCGGGGACGACTCGCACAAGCCGGCCGGGGTCCTCTCCGGCGGAGAGAAGACCCGTCTCGCCCTGGCGATGATCGTGGTCTCGGGCGCGAACGTGCTCCTGCTCGACGAGCCCACCAACAACCTCGACCCCGCGAGCCGCGAGGAGATCCTCGACGCGCTCGCGCACTACGAGGGCGCGGTCGTCCTGGTCAGCCACGACGAGGGAGCCGTCGAGGCGCTGAACCCCGAGCGCGTCCTGATCATGCCGGAGGGCACCGAGGACCACTGGGCGGCCGACTACCTCGACCTGATCACGCTCGCCTAGCGGGCGTCGAGCAGCTCGTCCTCGACCTCGGAGTCGCTGCGGCCGCGGCGTCGGCGGCGCTCCTCGCGCCGCTCCTCGGCCGCGACGACCTCGGGGTCGTCGGCGTTGCGGATGCGGTACTCGTGGCGGATCGCCCAGCCGAGCCCGCCGAAGCCCATGACGGCGAACAGCACCCACTGGACGGCGTAGCTGATGTGCAGGCCCTCGTCGGCGACCGGCTTGATCGCGGCCAGCGGGGGAGCGTCGACCGGCGCCGGCGCCTCGGCGACCAGCAGGCCGTACGCCGAGGTCCGCAGGGGCTCGTCCAGCTGCGTCGACAGGTCATCGAGCTGGATCGTGGCGATCTGGCCGGCCGGTGCGGAGCGTCCGTCGATCCGTCCCTCCGCGGGCTTCAGGCGGGCGACGACGGTCACCTCCCCCTCGGGCGGCGCGGGGATCGCGTCGGGGGAGTCCTGGGTCGAGCCGACGGGGACCCAGCCGCGGTCGACGACGAACACGCTGCCGTCGTCGAGCCGCAGCGGCGTCAGGATCTCGAAGCCGGGGTTGCCGTTGTAGGGCCGGTTGCGGACGAGGGTCTGCCCCTGCGTCTCGTAGACGCCGGTGACCTCGACCGGGCGGTACTCGAGCGCGTCGTCCCACGTGGAGTCGGCGGGGAGCAGCCCGTCGAGCGCCACCGGGTCGGCGGTCCAGTTCGCGGTGACCAGCCGGTTGGTCGAGGCGGCCTGGTCGAGCCGCGCGACCTGCCAGCGCGAGAGCAGCACGCAGGCGACGGCGAAGACGATCGCGAGAGCGAGGTAGCCGAACCAGCGTCGCGAGAAGACGAAGCGCCAGGAGGGACGGGGCGCGTCGCCGCTCATCGTTCCGCTCCGCGATCGACCGTGTAGAGCGGCTTCACCTCGAGCGGGAAGTCGCGGGCGAGGAGGAACTCGCGCAGGAACTCCAGGTGCTCGCCGCAGGCCAGCCAGGTCTTCCGACGGTCCTCCGCGTGGATCCTCGGGTTCCGCCACGCGATCGCGAACGTCGCCGTCCGCGGGCAGCCCGCTCGGGAGCAGGTGTGCGCGTCGGGGACCCGGCCGAGCGGGATCACGGCCGATCTCCCCGCGGGTCGCCGCCCTCGGGGCCGGTGGGCGCCTCGGAATCGGAGGCGGGGGCGGGGGGCGGCGGGACCGGCCGGGAGAGGACGATCGCACCCGGCCGCTCGACGTTGCCGCGCTCGCCCGCACTGCCGACGTTGGCCAGCACGACGGCGAAGTAGGGCAGGACCACGGCGCCGATGGCGAAGAACAGCAGCCACCAGCCGTGGGCGAAGAGCAGGCAGATGACGCAGAGCATCCTGATGCCCATGGCGATCGAGTACTTGATCGCGCGGGAGCGCCGCTCGGCGCTCGGCGACGGCGGTAGGGAGGTGAGTGTCTCGCGTGGTTTCACAGCCCTGCAAGCCTACGTCGCGGCGGGCGGGTGCAGGCCGGGAGGGCCTCATCCCGGAATCTGTTGCGCGACGCGCCTCTAGGATGTACGGGTCGCCCGGCGCCGCACGAGCGCCGGCAGGAGGGACACCATGACCACGCCGCGCACCGTCCTCGTCACCGGGGGCAACCGGGGGATCGGCTTCGCCATCGCCCAGGAGTTCGTGGCCGCCGGTCACCGGGTCGCCGTGACCGCGCGCTCGGGCTCCGGTCCGGAGGGCTCCCTCACCGTCGTCGCGGACGTGACCGACGCCGCCTCCATCGACGCCGCGTTCACGCAGGTCGAGGCCGAGCTGGGCCCGGTCGAGATCCTGGTGGCGAACGCGGGCATCACCCGCGACACCCTGCTGCTGCGCATGACGGAGGAGGACTTCACGTCCGTCGTCGACACGAACCTCACCGGGGCGTTCCGCGTCGTCAAGCGCGCATCGAAGGGGATGCTCAAGCAGCGCTTCGGCCGCGTCGTCCTCATCTCCAGCGTGGTCGGCCTCTACGGGTCGCCGGGCCAGATCAACTACTCCTCGTCGAAGGCCGCCCTCGTGGGCTTCGCCCGCTCGCTGACCCGCGAGCTCGGCGCCCGCAACATCACCGCCAATGTCGTCGCTCCCGGCTTCATCGAGACCGACATGACCGCGGAGCTCTCGCCGGAGCAGCAGGCGGAGTACCGGAAGAGCATCCCGCTCGCCCGCTACGGCACCGCTGCCGAGGTCGCGAAGGTCACGCGCTGGCTGGCCGGCGACGAGGCGGCGTACATCTCGGGTGCCGTGATCCCGGTCGACGGCGGCCTCGGGATGGGCCACTGACCGATAAGCCCTGGGCTTATATCCGGCGGATATAAGCTCTAGGCTTATGCGATGACCTCCTCTGATGTCGTCGCCGTGCTCCTGGACCTGGTGACCTCCCGCTCCCTCGTCGACCGGGCGGGTGCTCAGCGCGAGATCGAGCGGGGCTTCGCCGAGGTGGAGGCCGCGGTCCCGGCGATCCAGCCCCTGCACCCGACGGTCGGCGACGAGTTCCAGGCGATCTACCCCTCCGTCCACGCCGCGCTCCGGGCGACGCTGCAGGCGCGCCTCTCGCTCCCGGCCGGCGTCGACTGCCGCGCGGGCATCGGCCTGGGCGAGGTGCGGGTGGTCGGGTCGGGGATCGCCGGGGACCTCGAGGACGGGTCCGGCTGGTGGCGCGCGCGCGAGGCCATCGATCGCGCCCACGCGCTCGAGGACGGTGCCGTGCCCACGGCCCGCGGATGGTTCGTCGCCGGGGACGCCGACGGGGACTCCGGCGAGGCGGCCGTCAACGCCTACCTCCTCTCCCGCGACGCCCTGGTCGGAGCGCTCAGCGCGCGCGATCGCCGGCTCGTGCTGGGGAGCCTGCGCGGAGCGTCGCAGAAGGAGCTGGGCGAGCAGGAGTCGATCTCGCAGCCCGCCGTCTCGCAGGCGCTGCGGCGCGCGGGAGCGGGCGCCCTCCTCGCCGGCGCGCGCCTGCTGGAGGAGACGTGCTGACGGCGCTGCTGCTCGCCGTGATCGGCCTCGGCGACCTCTCGCGCACGCACCTCCGCCGCCGTGCGGCCCTCCTCGCGATCCCCGTGCTCGCCGCCGCAGCCGTGACCGCAGCGCTCCTCGTCGGAGCCCCGCCGCTCGGTGCGGCGATCGTCGTCGTCCTGGCCGGAGCCTGGCTGCTGACGACCACGACCGTCGAGAACGCGCGGCCGCCCGGGGGTCTGCGTCCGGCCGTCGCCCTCGTCGCGGCGGTCCTGGTGCTGACCGCTGTCGACCGCGCCGCCGGCGTCCCGACGGGGCCGCTCGCGCCGACAACCGTCGCGAACACGCTCCCTCCGATCGAGCAGCTCGCTCTGGCGGTCGGAGCCGGGCTCTTCCTGCTGGAGAGCGGCAACGTGATCGTGCGGGCGGCGCTGTTCCGCGAGCTCCCGCAGGCCGAGCCCGCGCCGCGTCCGCGCTGGAGCGAGCGGTTCGCGCGTCGGGAGCCGGCCGACGCCCGCCTGCCGGACCTCCAGGGCGGACGCACGATCGGACCGCTGGAGCGGCTGCTGATCGCCGGCCTCACGCTCGCCGGAGCCATCGGCCTCGCCGGTGCCGTGCTCGCGGCCAAGGGGATCGTGCGCTTCCCCGAGATCTCCCGCGACGGCGGCAACGGGGAGAAGGCGGAGTACTTCCTGGTGGGCTCGCTCGTCAGCTGGGCGCTGGCGCTCGGCTGCGCCGGACTCGTCGCGATCGCGGGCCGCTGACGCCCCTGAGGGCGGGGGAGGCGGGCCTCAGCCGCGGAGGCCGAGGACGGGCAGCAGCTGCGACAGGTCGAGGCCGCCGACGACGAGGTCGGCGCGCTCGCGCACCAGGGGCTTGGCGTTGAAGGCGACCGCGAGGGAGGCGACCGCCATCATCTCCAGGTCGTTCGCACCATCGCCGACGGCGATCGTGCGCTGCGGCGGGACGCCCGAGACCGCCGCCCACTCGCGGAGCGCTTCCGCTTTGGCCGCGGCGTCGATGACTGCCCCGTCGACCGCTCCGGTCAGCAGGCCGCCCCCGCAGCAGAGGCGGTTGGCCCGGACGAAGTCGAGGCCGAGCGCACCGGCGACCGGGTCGAGGACCTCGTGGAACCCTCCGGACACCACTCCGATGCGGCCGCCGGCGGCGTGGACGCCGGCCACGAGCTCGGCGGCGCCGGGCGTGACGCGGACGCCCGAGCTCACACCGGGGAGCACCGACTCCGGGACCCCGGCGAGAGTGGCGACCCGCTCGCGGAGGCTCTCGCCGAAGTCGAGCTCGCCGCGCATCGCCCGCTCCGTGACGGCGGCGACGCGCTCCTCGGAGCCGGCGTGCACCGCGAGGAGCTCGATCACCTCGTCCTGGAGGAGGGTGGAGTCCGCGTCGAGGACGACGAGGAAGCGGGCAGGCGTCGCAGGACGCTCACTCATGGGCCGGTCCGATCGGTCGGGTGGGTGCGCCGGGGCGCAGAGCTCGACCCGCGGGGGTGCTACGGGTGGACGACGACGCCCTTGCCGACGACGGTGATGCCCGACTCGGTGACGGTGAACCCGCGCTCGCGATCGCGGTCGTGGTCCACGCCGACTCGAGCACCGGGCTCGACGACGACGTCCTTGTCGAGGATAGCGCGGACGACCAGCGCGTCCGGGCCGATGCGGACCTTGTCGAAGACCACCGAGTCGGTGACCGTCGCGTTCGACTCGATGACCGTCCAGGGCCCGACGACGCTGCGCTCGATGTGCGCGCCCGAGATCACGGTGCCGAGCGAGACGACCGAGTCGACCGTCGATCCCATGTTGCCCTTGCCGTCGCGGACGATCTTGGCCGGAGGGGAGTTCAGCTGCGACGAGAAGATCGGCCACTGCTGGTTGTAGAGGTTGAAGACCGGCAGCGCCGAGATGAGGTCCTGGTGGGCCTCGAAGAAGGAGTCGATGGTGCCGACGTCCCGCCAGTAGTAGCGGTCGCGGTCGGTCGAGCCGGGGACGTCGTTGAGCTTGAGGTCGTAGACGCCGGCCTCGCCGCGCGCGACGAAGTCGGGGATGATGTCGCCGCCCATGTCGTGGTCCGACGTGGAGGACTCGCCGTCGCGGATGACCGCGTCGATCAGGGCGTCCGCGTCGAAGACGTAGTTGCCCATGGAGGCGAGGACCTCGTGCGGGGAGTCGGCCAGGCCGACGGCGTCCTTGGGCTTCTCGAGGAACTCGGAGATCATCGTCGGGACGATGCCGTCGCCCGCCTCGTCACCGGCGAGCTGGATGACGCCGAACTGGTCCGCGAGCTCGATCGGCTGGCGGATGGCCGCGACGGTCGCCTTCGCACCGGACGTGATGTGCGCGTCGATCATCTGCGAGAAGTCCATGCGGTAGACGTGGTCGGCGCCGACCACGACGACGATGTCGGGCTTCTCGTCGCGGATCAGGTTGAGGCTCTGCAGGATCGCGTCGGCCGAGCCGCTGAACCAGCGCTTGCCCAGGCGCTGCTGCGCGGGGACCGAGGCGACGTAGGAGTTCAGGAGCCCGGAGAGGCGCCAGGTCTGCGAGACGTGGCGGTCGAGCGAGTGCGACTTGTACTGCGTCAGCACGACGATCTGAGTGAGACCGGAGTTGATCAGGTTGGACAGCGCGAAGTCGATCAGCCGGTACTGCCCGCCGAACGGCACCGCGGGCTTGGCCCGGTCCGCCGTGAGGGGCATGAGGCGCTTTCCCTCGCCGCCGGCGAGGACGATGCCGAAGATCTTCTTTGACTGCATGGCACCACAGTAGGGGCTCGGGCTTCCCCGTGGACCCCGGCTGTCGCCGGGGGAGCGCCCTGTACTACGGTTCGGGGGTGCGAGTCGATCTGCTGACCAAGGAATACCCGCCCGAGGTGTACGGGGGAGCCGGTGTCCACGTGGCCGAGCTCACCAAGGCGCTGCGCAGCGACCTGGAGGTCGTGGTGCGCTGCTTCGGCGCGCCGCGCGAGGAGGAGGGCACGTTCGCGTACTCCGTCCCCGCGGAGCTCGCCGAGGCGAACGGCGCGCTGCAGACCCTCGGGGTCGACCTGCAGATCGCGCAGGACGCGGCGGGGGCCGACCTGGTCCACTCCCACACCTGGTACGCCAACGCCGCGGGGCGTCTCGCCCAGCTCCTGCACGGCATCCCGCACGTGGTCTCGGCGCACAGCCTCGAGCCGCTGCGTCCGTGGAAGGCCGAGCAGCTCGGCGGCGGCTACCGCGTCTCGAGCTGGATCGAGCGGGAGGCGTACGAGAACGCCGACGCCGTGATCGCGGTGTCAGGCGGCATGCGCGAGGACATCCTCCGCTCCTACCCGGCCCTGGACCCGGCGAAGGTCCACGTGGTCTACAACGGCATCGACCTCGACGCCTGGCACCCGGTCGAGGACGAGGCCGTCCTCGCCGAGCTGGGCATCGACCCCTCGCGCCCCTCCGTGGTCTTCGTCGGCCGCATCACCCGGCAGAAGGGCCTGCCCTACCTGCTCCGCGCCGCCGCGACCCTGCCTCCCGAGGTGCAGCTCGTGCTCTGCGCGGGCGCCCCCGACACCCCCGAGATCATGGCCGAGGTCACCTCCCTCGTCCGCAGCCTCCAGGAGGAGCGCACCGGCGTCGTCTGGATTGACCGGCATCTGCCGCGCCACCAGCTCTCCGCGGTCCTGACGAACGCGACCACGTTCGTCTGCCCCTCGATCTACGAGCCCCTCGGCATCGTCAACCTCGAGGCGATGGCCTGCGGTGCGGCGGTCGTCGGGACGGCGACCGGCGGCATCCCGGAGGTCGTCGACGACGGCGTGACCGGCCGTCTCGTCCCGATCGAGCAGGTCACCGACGGCACCGGCACCCCCGTGGACCCGGAGCGCTACGTCGCCGACCTGGCCGCCGCCCTCGCCGAGGTCGTCGCCGACCCGGAGACGGCGAAGCGGATGGGCGCCGCGGGCCGCGAGCGCGCGCAGAGCCACTTCAGCTGGACGCAGATCGCGCGGGACACCCGGGCGATCTACGACTCGCTCGTCTGAGCCTCCCGGCCGCCTCCTTTAGAATGGCTCCCATGCCCAGCGTTGTCTCGTTCGTCGATGTGTCCTTCGTCCGGAACGGCAAGCGGATCCTCGACCACGTGTCGTGGGACGTGGCCGAGGACGAGCGCTGGGTGATCCTCGGCCCCAACGGGGCGGGCAAGACCTCGATCCTGCAGATCGCCGCCGCGCAGAACTACCCCTCGACCGGTGCCGCGCACCTGCTCGAGGAGACCCTCGGCCGGGTCGACGTGTTCGAGCTGCGCCCGCGCATCGGCTACGCCTCGACCGCGATGGCGCGCCGCCTCCCGGCCGGCGAGAGCGTGCTCGACGTCGTGATGACCGCCGCCTACGCCGTCACCGGCCGCTGGAACGAAGGCTACGACGCGATCGACGAGCGCCGCGCCCGCCGCGTGCTGTCCGAGTGGAAGCTCGAGCACCTCGCCGAGCGCACCTTCGGGACGCTCTCGGACGGCGAGCAGAAGCGCGTCCAGATCGCCCGCGCGATCATGACCGACCCCGAGCTGCTCCTGCTCGACGAGCCGGCCGCGAGCCTCGACCTCGGCGCCCGCGAGGAGCTCGTCCAGCTGCTGGGCGGCTTCGCGAAGGACCCGGCGTCGCCCGCGATCGTGATGGTGACCCACCACGTCGAGGAGATCCCCGACGGCTTCACCCACGCCCTGCTCCTCCGCGACGGAGCGGTGGTGGCGGCGGGCCCGCTGGCCGAGTCCCTGACCGAGGCGACGCTCGCCGAGACCTTCGGGCTCGACATCGCTCTCACCCGCGAGAACGGGCGCTTCTCGGCCCGCGCCCGCGGCTGACCCCGGCTCCGGGGTCCGGGCGCGGCGCGACTTCTGCGCGCGCTGCCGGTCTGGTATTCTCGGTAGCTGGTTCGGGCCCGTTCGCGGTGCGCCCGCCCTCATCCACCCGTTCCCGTCGACGACAGGTGCGGTTCAGGACCATCGACGACAGGACACGACCATGAAGACCGACATCCACCCCGAGTACTCCGCGATCGTCTTCCGCGACCTCGCGTCCGGTGAGACCTTCCTCACCCGCTCGACCGCGAAGAGCAGCAAGACGATCGAGCTCGACGGCGTGACCTACCCCGTCATCGACGTCGAGATCTCCTCCGCCTCGCACCCGTTCTACACGGGCAAGCAGCGCATCATGGACTCGGCCGGCCGCGTCGAGAAGTTCAACAGCCGCTACAAGAACTTCGGCAAGTAGCACTCCTCGAAGGGCCCTCGACCTCACGGTCGGGGGCCCTTCGTCGTTCCCGCGGGGCGGTCCTCAGTAGCGGTAGAAGCCCTCTCCGGTGGCCGTTCCGAGGCGGCCGCGATCGAGGTACTCCGTCTTCAGGTGGGCGGCGAACGCCTGGGAGGCCTCGTCCGGGGCCGCGGCGGCGATGTT
Source organism: Rathayibacter sp. AY2B9 (assembly GCF_002931595.1). NCBI lineage: Bacteria > Bacillati > Actinomycetota > Actinomycetes > Micrococcales > Microbacteriaceae > Rathayibacter > Rathayibacter sp. AY2B9. Next base: position 119,129 of record NZ_PSUB01000007.1, on the reverse strand, counting down.
GTAGGCGGTCCGCAGACCGACGACGTCGAAGATCTGGAAGGGTCCGAGAGGGGCGCCGGTGCCGATCCTCCAGGTCTTGTCGATGGTCTCGTGGTCGGCGTAGCCGCCCATGAGCAGACCCGACGCGGCGTTGAGGAGCGGCACCAGCAGCGAGTTCAGGACGTAGCCGGCCTTCTCCTTGTGCAGCCGGACGGGCTCGAGGCCGCTGGAGACGGCGAACTCCACGACGGCGTCGACCACGGCGGGGTCCGTGTCCGCCGTTCCCATGATCTCGGCCGTGTTCTGCGCCCAGACGTGGTTGGCGTAGTGCAGCGCGAGGAACCGGTCGGGCCGGCCCGTCGAGGCCTTCAGGTCGCTGGGGAGCAGCGTGGACGAGTTGGTCGCGAAGACCGTGCGCTCGGGAGCGAGCGCACCCAGGCGGCCGTACAGCTCCTGCTTCAGGCCCAGGTCCTCGGGGACGGCCTCGATCACGAGGTCGGCGTCGGCGACAGCCTCCGCGAGGTCGGAGGTGAGGCGGAGGGAGTCGAGCGCCTCCTGCGGTCCGCCGGCGACGCCGCCGGGCACCGACTCGTAGACGCCCGCGAGACCGCGGAGCCGCTCGCGCGCCGACTCGAGGACGTCGTCGGAGAGGTCGTAGACGGTGACGGCGAAGCCGTGGAAGGACGACTGGAAGGCGATCTGGGAGCCGAGCACTCCGCTGCCGAGGACGGTGACCGTGCGGATCGTGGGCATGACTTCTCCTTGCGAGAGGGGGGGAGGGGGAACACGTGCTCACCCGATCCCACAGCGCCGCGGTCCGCGGAGCGAGGGCTTGCGCCGACGGGCGGGCCGTGGCCGTCGGGGAGCCGGCGCGGTAGCGTCCCGGCATGGTGTCCTTCGCCGACAAGCCGATCCTGCCGTTCACGACTCCTGAAGAGTGGGACGCCTACCTCCGCGGCGAGCCCGACCCGGACGGAGTCCGGCTGAAGCTGCGGAAGAAGGCCGCCGTCGATCCGGGGATCACCTACGCCGAGGCGCTCGACATCGCGCTCTGCCACGGCTGGATCGACGGTCAGGCGGGAGCCTTCGACGAGCAGTTCAAGCTCCAGGCCTTCACCCCGCGGCGTCGCGCTAGCCCGTGGTCCAAGGTCAATCGCGATCACGTCGCACGGCTGCTGGCGGAGGGCCGGATGCTGCCGGGCGGGCTGGCCGAGGTCGAGCGGGCACGCGCCGACGGGCGCTGGGACGCGGCCTACCGGCAGCGCGATGCGGAGGTGCCGGACGACTTCCAGCGGGCGCTCGACGCGGATCCGCAGGCCCTGGCCTTCTTCGCGACCGTCGGCGGGCAGAAGCGCTTCGCGTTCCTCTTCCGCCTCTCGCAGCTGAAGCGGGCGGCGACGCGGGAGCGGCGGATCGCGGACTACGTGGCGCTCCTGCGCGAGGGGCGCACGCTGACTTGAGGGGTCAGTGGCGGACCGGCCAGCCCCCGTCGGCGACGAAGGACTCGTCGCGGACGCGGCGCATGTACTCCTGGAAGGACTCGGCCTGGGTGCGGCACCAGTCGACCTGGAGCGCGTGCAGGGCCTCCGCGCCGACTCCGAGCTCGTCGGCGAAGGCGCGGCCCAGCGCCTGGGCGACCCGACCCGCCGCGATCGCGTCCGCGCCCGCGTCGTGCGCCTCGGTGAGGGCGACGCCGTAGTGCTCGGCGGCGAGGGTCAGGGTGCGCTTGCCCTTGCGGTAGCGGTCCACCGCCTTGTCGATCACGAGCGGATCGACGACGGGGCTCGGGTCGAGCAGCACGGGCACGCCCCAGCGGCGCGCCTCGTGGGCGAGGAGCGAGAGGTCGTAGGGGGCGTTGTAGACGACGACCGGGATGCCGCGGGCGAGGAGCGAGCGCAGCGCCTCGGAGATCTCGGCCACGACCTCGCCGGCGGGGCGGCCGTGCGCGCGGGCGTGCTCGGTGCTGATCCCGTGGACGGCGGAGGCGCCGGCCGGGATCTCGACCCCGGGATCGGCGAGCCAGGTCGTGCCCTCGATCGGCTCGCCCGCCGCGTCGATCACGCCGACGTGCGCGGTGACGATGCGGCTCGTGCGGACGTCGATGCCGGTGGTCTCGAGGTCGAACACGGCCAGCAGATCGAACCACCGCGCCCCTTCGGAGGGGACGAGCTCCTGCTCGGCGTCGTCGAACAGCATCGGCTCGGTCTGCGTCTCGGTCGTTCCGGTGGTGCTCACGCCGACAGCCTAAAGGGGGCCTCCGACATCGGCCGGAGGCCCCTCGGCGTGCTGCCGGGTCAGCGGGCCTCGTGCGCCTTGGCGACGTGGAGCCAGAAGAAGCCCTGCGTGCCGAGTGTCATCGTCAGCGTGCCGTCGTCCGAGAATCCGGGGAAGCGGCCGCCGCCGAACAGGTCGCTGAGCGTCGACCCGGGGTTCTCCGGGTCCGTGATCGTGACCGAGACCGGGTTGTGGTTGAAGCTGAAGACGCAGAGCACCTCCTCGGGCTGGTCGCCCATCTCGGAGCCCGAGCCGGCGTAGTCCCGCACGAAGGCGAGCACCGACTCGTGGTCCGTCTCGAGGACGCGCATCGACCCCAGGCCGAACGCCGGGTGGCCGCGGCGCACGTGCAGGACGTTCCGCATCCAGTGCAGCAGGGAGCGGGACTGCGCCAGCTGCGCCTCCACGTTGACCTGGTTGTAGTGGTAGACGAGCGACTGGACGATCGGCTGCACGAGCTTGCCGGGGTCGGCGGCCGAGAAACCGGCGTTGCGGTCGGGCGTCCACTGCATCGGCGTGCGCGACGCGTCGCGGTCGTTGAGCCAGATGTTGTCGCCCATGCCGATCTCGTCGCCGTAGTACAGGAACGGGCTGCCGGCGAGGGAGAAGAGCAGGGCGTTGATCAGCTCGAGCTCGGCACGCGAGTTGTCAAGCAGCGGCGCGAGCCTGCGGCGGATGCCGATGTTCGAGCGCATCCGCGGGTCGTAGGCGTACCAGCCGTACATGGCCTGGCGGTACTCCTCGGACACCATCTCGAGCGTGAGCTCGTCGTGGTTGCGGAGGAACACGCCCCAGGCGGCGCCGCTGGGGATGTCGAACGTCTCGGAGAGCACCTTCTTCAGCTCGTTCGCCGTCTGCGCGCGGAGGGAGTAGAAGATGCGCGGCATGACCGGGAAGTCGAACGCCATGTGGCACTCGGGCTCCTCCTCCGTGCCGAAGAACGCGGCGACCTCCCGCGGCCACTGGTTCGCCTCGGCGATCAGGATGCGGCCGGGGTAGTCGCGGTCGACCATGGTGCGGAGGTTCTTGATGAACTCGTGGGTGGGCGGCTCGCCCTCTCCGTTGCCCTCGTCGGACTCGTAGAGGTAGGGGATCGCGTCGAGCCGGATGCCGTCGACGCCGAGGTCGAGCCAGAACTTGACCACGTCGTGGATCGCCTCGTGCACGGCGGGGTTCTCGAAGTTGAGGTCCGGCTGGTGCGAGAAGAAGCGGTGGAAGTAGAACTGGCGGCGCTCGGCGTCGAAGGCCCAGTTCGAGTCCTCGGTGTCGACGAAGATGATGCGGATGTCCGGCCACTTGTCGTCGGTGTCGTTCCAGACGTAGAAGTCGCCGTAGGGGCCCTCGGGGTCGGACCGGGACTGCTGGAACCACTCGTGCTGGTCGCTGGTGTGGTTGAGCGGGAAGTCCATCACGATGCGCATGTTGCGCTCGTGGGCCTTCCGGACGAGGTCGCGGAAGTCCTCCATCGTGCCGAACTCGGGGAGGATCGCCTTGAAGTCGGAGACGTCGTAGCCGCCGTCGCGCAGAGGCGACATGTAGAACGGCGGGAGCCAGAGGGCGTCGATCCCGAGCCACTGCAGGTAGTCGAGCTTGGAGGCGAGCCCGTTGATGTCGCCGGCGCCGTCGCCGTTGGAGTCGTAGTACGACCGGATCATCACCTCGTAGAACACCGCCCGGCGGTACCACTGGGGGTCGAGGGCGAGTCCGGGGAGTTGGATCGGCGACGTGAAGCTCACGGTGCTCCTTCTGCTGCTGCCTGAGCGGATGACCGTCTCGCGAGACGGGTGGGCGGTGCGCCGTGTTGCGAGCGCGTGATCATGCTCCCGGCTCGGATCGAGGCCACGCAAGGCGTTGCGGCCAGATCTTCGACGGGCTTTCCCTACGATAAGGAACGCGATGACCACTCCCTCCCCCTACGCCTCCGATCTCGGCCGTGTCCCCGTCCGCGAGGCCGCGGTGGACGTCGCCGGATCCCGCACCGCCTACTGGACCTACGGCGCTCCGGACGCCTCGACCGTCCTCGTGCTGGTGCACGGGTTCCGCGGCGAGCACCACGGCCTCGAGCCCGTCGTCGCCCGTCTGCTCGCCGGGGGAGCGGACGTGCGGGTCGTCGCTCCCGACCTGCCCGGCTTCGGCGCCTCGACCCCGATGACGCGCCTGCCGCACGACGTGGACGGCTACGCCTCCTGGCTCGGCTCCTTCCTCGACGCGCTGGGGCTCCGCGGCGAGGCGGCCGTCCTCGGCCACTCCTTCGGCTCGATCGTCGCGGCCGCGGCCGTCGCCGACGGGCTGCCCGCTCCGCTCCTGGTGCTGGTCAACCCGATCGGCGCGCCCGCCCTGCAGGGTCCCCGCGGCGTCCTGACCAGGCTCGCCGTCCTCTACTACCGGCTCGGCGCGCTCCTGCCGGGGCCCCTCGGACGCCGCCTGCTCAGCGACCCGCTGATCGTGCGGGTGATGAGCCTGGCGATGGTGAAGACGAAGGAGCCGGCGCTGCGACGCTTCGTGCACGACCAGCACGACCGCTACTTCAGCGCCTTCGCCTCCCGCGACACGGTCCTCGAGGCGTTCCGCGCCTCCGTCTCGCACGACGTCGGCGAGTACGCCTCCCGGATCGGCGTGCCGACGCAGCTGATCGCCGCGGCGCAGGACGACATCACTCCGCTCCCGGCGCAGTACCGCCTGCTCGAGAGGCTGCCGCACGCCCGCCTGCACGTCATCGACGGAGTCGGCCACCTGATCCACTACGAGACGCCGGACGAGGCCGCCGCCGTGCTGCGGACGGCCCTCGAGGAGGGGATCGACCGATGAGGATCGTCGTCGACTGCCGGTACACCCGGCTCGAGCGGCACGACGGGATCAGCCGCTACACCGCGGAGCTCGTCCGCGAGCTCGCGAAGCTGCACGACGTGACCATGCTGATCAGCGACCGCCGCCAGCTCGCGATGCTCCCGTCGCTCCCGTGGGAGCGCGTGACCGGGCCGACCAGCCCGTTCGAGCCGTTCGTCGCGCTGCTGGTGAACCGGCTGCGGCCCGACGTGGTCTTCTCGCCGATGCAGACCATGGGCTCGCTCGGCCGCCGCTACCGGCTCGTCCTGACCGTGCACGACCTCATCTACTACCGCCACCGCACTCCGCCGCGCGACCTGGCCGCTCCCGTGCGCGCGCTCTGGCGGCTCTACCACCTCGCCTGGTGGCCGCAGCGGAGGCTCCTCCAGCGCGCCGACGCGGTCGTCACCGTCTCGGAGACCACCCGCGACCTGATCCGCTCCCACCGCCTCACCACCCGGCCGGTGGTCGTCGTCCCGAACGCGGCGACCGAGCCCGACGAGGCGAGCGCCGCTCTGGCGGGATCGCTGCCCGACCGGTCGGCCGCGCGCTCGCTCGTCTACATGGGCTCGTTCATGCCCTACAAGAACGTCGAGACGCTCGCGCGCGCGATGCGGCTGCTGCCCGACTACGAGCTGCACCTGATGAGCCGGGCGAGCGACGAGACCGTCGAGACGCTCCGGGCCCTGGCGCCGACCGCGGAGCTGGTGTTCCACCAGGGGGCGCCGGACGCGGAGTACCGTGCGGTGCTCGCGCGGGCGACCGCTCTCGTGACGGCGAGCAGGGACGAGGGCTTCGGGATCCCGCTGGTCGAGGCGATGGCGCTCGGGACGCCGGTCGTGGTGAGCGACATCCCGATCTTCCGCGAGATCGCCCAGGACGCCGCCGTGTACGTCGACCCGTCGAGCGCGAAGGGCATCGCGGACGGCGTGCGGTCGCTCGAGGACGGCGCCGTGTGGCGGACGCACTCGGCCCGGGCGAGGGAGCGGGCCGCGGCCTTCTCCTGGCGCGACTCCGCCCGGGTGCTCTTCGGGCTCCTGCAGGACCTCGGCCGGCGCTGACGTGGTCCGGCGATCGGACCGCCTCCGGGAGGCGGGCCGTCAGGCTCCCGGGGCCGGGCTGAGCACGTCGTCGAGGTCGACGTCCGCCACGACCACGTCGCCGGAGTCGTCGACGCCGACGATGCGCAGGGCACCGTCGACGATCGCGAAGTCGTGCCGGGAGCCGTTGCCGACCGAGACGCCGTGCACGGGGAGGTCCTCGCTGCTGAGCGCGCGGATCAGGCTGCCGATGACCGCACCGTGCGTGGCGACGACGACGGACGCGTCGGGGAAGCGCTCGGCCACCTCGAGCAGCGCGGCGGTCGCCCGCTCGACGACCTCGGCGCGGGTCTCGCAGCCGGGGATCGGCGCGCGCTCGATGCCTCCGGGGAAGCGCTCGGCGAGCTCGGGACCGGTCATCCCCTCCGCCTCGCCGTAGGCGCGCTCGGCCAGGCCCGGCACCGCCAGCGGCTCGTCGAGTCCGAGACCGCGCGCGATGATCGCTCCGGTGTCGAAGGCGCGCTGCAGCGGACTGGCGACCACGGCGTCGAAGCGCCGGTCGGCGAGCAGCCGCGCCGCCGCCCGCGCCTGGGCGCGCCCGGTCGCGTTGAGCGGGATGTCGCTCCTGCCCTGGATGCGCCGGGCGGCGTTCCAGTCGGTCTGACCGTGGCGGACGAGGGTGAGCTGGGTCACAGGGGCCTCTCGGGAGGTCGGGTGCGGAGCGGGCGGGAGCTCAGAGGGCGGCGGTGCGGCGCGCGGGCAGGCGCTCGGCGAGCTCGCGGAGCACCTCGCTGGTGCCTCCGTCGATCTTGATGCTCGCGCGCGAGTCGCCCTTGGTGGTGCCGCGGTTGACGATCACGATCGGCATCCGGGCGCGCCGGGCGATCTCGAGGAAGCGGATGCCGGAGTTGACCACGAGCGACGAGCCGGCGACGAGCAGGGCGTCGGCGCCCGCGACGATGGCGCGCGCCTCCTCGAACCGCTCGGTCGGGATGAACTCGCCGAAGAAGACGATGTCCGGCTTCAGGATCCCGCCGCAGACCGTGCACTCGGGGACGGTCATCGCCGAGACGTCGTGGACCTCGGCGTCGCCGTCGGGGTTGAGGGAGGAGACGTCGGGGTCGTCGAGCCAGGGGTTGAGCGCCTCGATCCGCTCGGCCACCGCGTCGCGGGCGAAGTACTGGCCGCAGGTCATGCAGCGCACACGGTCCGCCGAGCCGTGCAGATCCACGACGCGGCGCGAGCCGGCCCGGACGTGCAGGCCGTCGACGTTCTGGGTGACGACGCCCGTGAGCAGGCCGCGCTCCTCGAGCCGGGCCAGGGCCCGGTGGCCGTCGTTGGGGAGCGTGCTGGTGAAGCGGCGCCAGCCGAGCTGGCTGCCGGCCCAGTACCGGCGGCGGTAGTCGGGATCGGCGACGAACTGGGAGTAGGTCATCGGGCTGCGCACCGGTGCCCCGGCTCCGCGGTAGTCGGGGATGCCCGAGTCGGTGCTCATGCCCGCGCCGGTGACGGCGGCGATGCGGCGCCCGCTGAGGAGTTCGACGGCCTGCTCGACCGCGAGCGCCTCGGGGCCCTCGGCGACCGGTGTCGGACTCGACTCCATCCGCGCCTCCTTCGAGGGCCGTTCGAGCGGCCCCCGACGAGTTTAGTCCGCGCCGTGCCCTAGATTGCCGGGATGCCGATCGTGCACATCACCGACCTCGACCACCCGCTCCTCGCCGACTACCACCGCCTCACCGACGTGGCGCTGCGGCGGGTGCTGGAGCCGGAGGGCGGTCTGTACATCGCCGAGTCCGCCAAGGTGATCGAGCGGGCGCTCGACGCCGGGCACCGTCCCCGCTCGGTCCTGGTGCAGGAGAAGCGGCTGCCGGACGCGGCCGGGGTGCTCGAGCGTCATCCCGAGGTGCCGGTCTTCGTGGCGCCGGATCCGCTGATCGAGGAGCTGACCGGGTTCCACCTCCACCGCGGAGCGCTCGCCTCGATGCACCGTCCGCCGCTGCGGCCGATGGCCGAGCTGCTGGAGGGCGCGCGCCTCGTCGTGATCCTGGAGGACCTGGTCGACCACACCAACGTCGGCGCCGTCTTCCGCGCCGCGGCCGGCATGGGCGCGGACGCGGTCCTCGTGACGCCGCGCTGCGCGGACCCCCTGTACCGGCGCAGCGTCCGGGTGAGCATGGGCACGGTCCTGCAGGTGCCGTGGACGCGCACCCCCGAGTGGGCACCGGCTCGCCGCGCTCTGGAGGAGGCCGGGTTCTCGGTCGCCGCGCTGGCGCTCGCTCCGGACGCGGTGCCGCTCGACGAGTACGCGGCGGCTCGCCCCGAGCGCGTCGCGATCGTCCTGGGCGCCGAGGGGGACGGGCTCAGCCGCGCGGCGCTGGACGCCTCGGACACCGTCGTCACCATCCCGATGCTGCACGGCGTCGACTCGCTCAACGTGGCCTCGGCGAGCGCCGTCGCACTGTGGGCGCTGACCCGCGGGCGCTGACCGCCCGGCTCGGGCGCTCGGCGGCCCCGCGGTGACCTGCTGCTGACGCTCCCGCCGCTGGATCGGGGTCGGTGCCGCGCGTCACCCGCCGCGTCCGACGACGGGGCGGCGTCCGGGACGGGTGAGAGGCCCGCCCGTACGATGACGGGGTGACCTCCCCGACCCGATCCGACGACGCCCTCGACCTGTTCGGGGAGCCCGCCGCGCCGGAGCCGCGACCGCGTCGACGGCGCGGGGCGGTCGTCGCCGGTCTCGTCGCTGCGACCGTGCTGGTCGGTGGAGGCGGTGCCTACGCGACCAACGCCGCGACCGCGGAGCTGCCGACGGCGAGCGCCGTCGCGGTGGACCCCGTCTCGAGCACCGTCGACGCGCCCGCTCCGGCCTGGCCGGCCTACGGCTCCGGCGCCGTGGCGGCCGTGGGCATCGACGGGACGGAGGAGGACGGGCTGCTCGCCCGCTACGGCTCCACCGGAACCGTGCCGACGGGGAGCATCGCCAAGGTCGTCACCGCTCTCGTCGTCCTCGCGGCGAAGCCGATCGCAGAGGGGACGGACGGGGAGACCATCACCTTCACGAGCGCGGACGTGCAGTACTACAACGACACCCTGGCCGAGAACGGCTCGAACGCTCCGGTCACCGCGGGTCTGCAGCTGACCGAGCGGGAGGCGCTGACCGCCATGATGCTCCCGTCCGCGAACAACTACGCGAAGTCCCTCGCGATCTGGGCGTACGGCTCGGAGGACGCCTTCCTCGCCGCGGCGCGCGGCTGGCTGGACGGGCAGGGGCTCGAGCGGACCTCCCTCGCCGACACCAGCGGGCTCTCGCCGGCGACGGTCAGCACGACGGCCGAGATGGTGCGCCTGGGCGAGCTGCTGATCGCGGACCCGGTGCTCGCTCCGATCGTCGCGATGCCGACCGCGGTCATCCCGGGGGTCGGCGAGGTCGACAACACCAACTCGCTCCTCGGCCGCTCGGGAGTGGACGGGATCAAGACGGGGACGACCGACGAGGCGGGCTCGTGCCTGCTGTTCTCGCTCGACGCGACCGTCGAGGGCCGGCCGGTCACCCTGGTCGGCGTGGTGGTGGGCGCGCGCACGCACCCGCAGCTCGCCGCGGACGTGCTGACCCTCGTCCCGACCGTCGAGGCGGGCTTCCGGACCGTCCCGCTGACCGTCGAGGGGCAGGAGTACGGCACCCTCACGAGCGCCTGGGGGGAGACGGCGACGGCCGAGACCGCGGAGGCGCGGTCCGTGCTGGTGTGGGGTGCGGTCTCGACGTCGACCACGGTCGCCCTCGATCCGCTCGAGACCGTCGCCGACGGCGAGCGCGTGGGGACCGCGACCGTCGACGTCAACGGCACCCCGTACGAGCTTCCCCTCGTCGCCGACGGGTCGATCGAGGACCCGGGCTTCGCCTGGCGCCTCGGCCACCCGGCCGAGCTGTTCGGCTGAGCGCGGGGCGAGCCGCCGCCTCCCGGGAGCGGATCAGGCCAGGGGATCCGCGGCCCGGTCGCCGACGATCCGCACGCCGGCGGTCGCGATGTCCTCGGCGACCTCCTCCGGCGTCGCGTTGCCCGGCACGACCGAGCCCGGCTCCGAGGCCGCGGCATCGGTGCTCCAGCGCTCGGCGGAGGGCCGTTTGGCGGTGATGAAGTCGCCGGAGGACTGGTGGCGGACTCGGCGCAGCACCCAGGGCACGAGGTACTCCCGCGCCCACTGGATGTCCTCCGTGCGGGCGGCACGCCACGTGCGGGCGTGCAGCGGCTCCGGGGCGAGGGGGCGCAGGTCGTTCTCGACGTTCAGCGACTCGAGGACCATGCGCGCGACCTCGTGGTGGCCGTGCGGGTTGAGGTGCAGGCGGTCCGGCGCCCACATCCGCACGTCCTGGATCTCCTGGAGGGACCACTGGTCGGCGACGATGCAGTCGTACCGCTTGGCCAGCGCCCGCAGGTTCTCGTTGTAGATCGCGACCTTCCCGCGGATCCGCCCGAACACGGGGGAGAAGCCCACGTCCACTCCGGTGAAGAGGACGACGGTCGCCCCGTCGGAGCGGAGCCGGGCGAGGCCCGACTCGAAGCGGGACGCGATGTCGTCGGGGTCGGTCCCCGGGCGGATGACGTCGTTCCCGCCCGCGGAGATGGTGATGAGGTCGGGGCGCAGCTCCAGGGCGGGCTCGACCTGCTCGTCGACGATCTGCTGCAGGAGGCGGCCGCGCACCGCCAGGTTGGCGTAGGCGAAGTCCTCGTTCTGGCTGCCCAGGACCTCCGCCACGCGGTCCGCCCAGCCGCGGTGCCCGCCGGGGCTGCCGGGCTCGGGATCGCCGATCCCCTCGGTGAAGGAGTCGCCCAGGGCGACGTAGCGGGACCACGGATGACGCTGCTCGACCATCCCTCCATCATGCTCCGCACCCGGCCGCCGGTGGCACGGCGCGACACGCCGTGCGCCTCCCGGCGGGCCGCGGAGACCGAGCCGCTGTCGGAGGCGTCGGCTAGATTCGGTCCACGTGAACAGTCCCTCGAGCTTCGGTCATCAGGTCGGCACCTCCGCCGCTGAGCACCTGTCCCCGTCGTTCCCGGGCAGGGCACCGTGGGGTACCGCGAACAAGCTCCGCGCCTGGCAGGCGGAGGCGCTCGAGGCCTACTTCCAGCACGAGCCGCGCGACTTCCTGGCCGCCGCGACCCCGGGCGCGGGCAAGACCACCTTCGCGCTGCGGCTGGCCGCCGAGCTGCTGCACAACCGCACGGTCGACCGGATCACCGTGGTCGCGCCGACGGAGCACCTCAAGCGCCAGTGGGCCGAGGCCGCCCACCGCGTCGGCATCCGCCTGGACCCGACCTTCACCAACCGCATGGGCCGCCACGCCCGCCACTACCACGGCGTCGCCGTCACCTACGCGCAGGTCGCCGTCCGCGCCGAGCTCCACCGCGAGCTCACCCTGTCCGGGCGCACCCTCGTCATCCTCGACGAGGTGCACCACGCCGGCGACGCGCTCAGCTGGGGCGACGCGGTGCGCGAGGCCTTCGAGCCCGCCGTCCGCCGGCTCTCGCTGACCGGGACGCCGTTCCGCTCGGACACGGCAGCGATCCCGTTCGTCAGCTACCTGCCGGACGAGGAGGGCATCCGCACCTCGCTCACCGACTACGCCTACGGCTACGGCCGCGCGCTCGCGGACGGCGTCGTCCGGCCGGTGCTGTTCATGGTCTACGCCGGGCAGATGCGCTGGAAGTCGAAGGCCGGCGACGAGATGGAGGCGCGCCTCGGCGAGGGCAACACCAAGGACATCACCTCGCAGGCCTGGCGGACCGCGCTGGACCCGAAGGGCGACTGGATCCCCTCTGTCCTCCGCGCCGCGAACACCCGCCTCACCGAGGTGCGGCGCGCCGTGCCCGACGCCGGGGGCCTGGTCATCGCGACCGACCACTACACCGCGCGCGCCTACGCCGCGATGCTCCGCGAGATCAGCGGCGAGACCGTCACCGTCGTGCTCTCCGACGAGAAGGAGGCGAGCGACCGGATCGAGGAGTTCGCGAAGGACACCAGTCGCTGGATGGTCGCGGTCCGCATGGTCTCCGAGGGCGTCGACGTGCCGAGGCTGGCCGTCGGCGTCTACGCGACATCGGCGTCGACTCCTCTGTTCTTCGCCCAGGCGATCGGCCGCTTCGTGCGCGCGCGGCGCCGCGGCGAGACCGCCTCGGTGTTCCTCCCGAACGTGCCCGGCCTGCTCGCGCTGGCGGGCTCGATGGAGCTGCAGCGCGATCACGCCCTCGACCGCAGGACCTCCGACGACGAGGAGTACCCCGAGGCCGACCTGATGGCCGACGCCGAGCGCAGCGACAAGGCGTCCTCCGATCTCCTGGAGGAGGGCCGCTTCGAGTCGATCGGCTCGGCCGCCACCTTCGACCGCGTCGTCTACGAGGGCGCCGAGTTCGGGATGGAGGTCGAGGTCGAGAGCGAGGAGGAGCTCGACTTCATCGGCCTGCCGGGGCTCCTCGAGCCCGACCAGGTGCGGGAGCTGCTCCAGCACCGGCAGCAGCGGCAGGCCAAGCGCGCCGGCAGCCGCGCGGGCGCGGCGGCCCCGGCCGAGCCGGCGAGCGAGATCCCGGCGCCGCTCTACCGCACGCTCAAGGAGCAGCGCAGCCTGCTCAACTCCCTGGTCGGCCTGTGGGCACGGGGGACGGGCGAGTCGCACGGCCAGGTGCACACCGAGCTGCGCCGGCTCTGCGGCGGACCCGCGGTGGCGCAGGCGAGCGTGACCCAGCTGCAGGCGCGGATCGATCTCCTGCGGCGCAGGCTCGGCTCGCACTGATCGCGGTGCGGCGCCCCGGTCCGTGGCGACGTGGCCCTGACGACGGGGCCGATCGCTGCTCCCGCCCAGCCCGGCCGGCCCCTCCGCGTGGGCCGGACAGCCCCTCCGGCGCGTTCTAGCCGATGCACCCGGCGCGGCGCCAGCCCTCCCCGGCGGACCGGGCGCGACCGTACTGTTCGAGCGTGACCCACCGGAACGACCTGCCCGCTCACGCGCCCGCAGGACGAACCGGACGGCGGTTCCGGCCGCCGGTCGTGACCACCGGAGGAGGACCGCGCGATGAGCGCTGACCGTCAGGGGAATGCTCGAGACACGCTCGCTAAGCTGAGCAGTCGGTCCGTCGCGGAAGTGACGGACCATCACCCCCGACGTCGGGCATCCGCAGACCGCACATCGGCGTCTCCCGGACTGTCCGAGAACAATCCCCTGAGGAGTCTCGTGGAGACCTGGCCCGGAACCGCCTACCCGTTGGGCGCGACGTTCGACGGAAGCGGCACGAACTTCGCCCTGTTCAGCGAGATCGCCGAGCGCGTCGAGCTGTGCCTCTTCGAGGAGGACGGCACCGAGACGCGCGTCGAGATCCAGGAGTCGGACGCCTACGTCTGGCACTGCTACCTCCCGCAGGTCCAGCCGGGCCAGCGCTACGGCTTCCGCATCCACGGACCGTACGACCCCGATGCCGGCCACCGCTGCAACCCGAACAAGCTGCTGCTGGACCCCTACGCGAAGGCGATCTCGGGGGAGATCGACTGGGACCAGTCCCTCTTCTCGTACACCTTCGGCGACCCGGACTCGACGAACGACGAGGACTCGGCGCCGCACATGATGATGGGCGTCGTCATCAACCCCTTCTTCGACTGGGCCGGTGACCGCCGCCCGCGCACCTCCTACGACAGCACCGTGATCTACGAGGCGCACGTGAAGGGGCTCACCAAGACGCACCCCGACGTGCCGGAGGAGCTCCGCGGCACCTACGCCGGAGTCGCCCACCCCGCGGTGATCGACCACCTCAAGCACCTGGGCGTCTCGGCGATCGAGCTCATGCCCGTGCACCAGTTCGTGAACGACTCCACGCTGATGGACAAGGGCCTCTCGAACTACTGGGGCTACAACACGATCGGCTTCTTCGCACCGCAGAACACCTACTCCTCCACGGGCGACCAGGGCCAGCAGGTCCAGGAGTTCAAGAGCATGGTGAAGGCGCTCCACGCGGCCGGCATCGAGGTCATCCTCGACGTGGTCTACAACCACACGGCGGAGGGCAACCACCTCGGCCCCACCCTGTCGTTCCGCGGCATCGACAACGAGGCCTACTACCGCCTCGTCGACGACGACAAGCGCTACTACATGGACTACACCGGCACCGGGAACACCCTGAACGTGCGCCACCCGCACTCGCTCCAGCTCATCATGGACTCGCTGCGCTACTGGGTGACGGAGATGCGCGTCGACGGCTTCCGCTTCGATCTCGCCTCGGCGCTCGCACGCGAGTTCTACGACGTCGACCGGCTCTCCACCTTCTTCGAGCTCGTCCAGCAGGACCCGGTGGTCTCGCAGGTGAAGCTGATCGCCGAGCCGTGGGACGTCGGGCCCGGCGGCTACCAGGTGGGCAACTTCCCGCCCCAGTGGACCGAGTGGAACGGCAAGTACCGCGACACGGTCCGCGACTTCTGGCGCGGCGAGCCGTCGACGCTGGGGGAGTTCGCCTCGCGCCTCACCGGCTCGGCCGACCTCTACGCGCACTCGGGCCGCTACCCGGTCGCCTCGATCAACTTCGTCACGGCGCACGACGGCTTCACCCTCCGGGACCTGGTCTCGTACAACGAGAAGCACAACGACGCCAACGGCGAGGACGGCAACGACGGCGAGTCGCACAACCGCTCCTGGAACCACGGCGTGGAGGGGCCCACGGACGACCCGCGGGTGCTCGCGCTCCGGGCGCGCCAGCAGCGGAACTTCCTCGCGACGATGCTGATCTCCCAGGGCGTCCCGATGATCCTCCACGGCGACGAGCTGGGCCGGACCCAGAACGGCAACAACAACACCTACGCCCAGGACAGCGAGCTGACCTGGATCGACTGGGCGCACGCCGACCGGCCGCTGCTCGAGTTCACCGCGGCGCTCATCCGCCTGCGCGCCGAGCACCCGACCTTCCGCCGCATGCGCTTCTTCGACGGCCGCCCCGTCCTGCGCGGCGACGGCGAGCCCCTGCCCGACATCGTCTGGTTCACCGCTGCCGGCACCGAGATGTCCCCGTCCGACTGGGACTCCGGTCTCGGCCGATCGGTGGGCATCTACCTCAACGGCAACGGGATCCGCGAGCGCGACCAGCGCGGACGCCCGGTCACCGACGACAGCTTCCTCCTGTACTTCAACGCCGACGACGTCGACGTCGAGTTCGCGATCCCGAGCGACGAGTACGCGCTCGAGTGGAGCGTCCTCGTCGACACCGCCGGTGCCGAGGCGGACTCGATCCCGCGTCCGGCGGGGGCGATGCTCACCGTCCAGGCGAAGTCGCTCGTCATCCTCCAGGAGCACAGCACCCCCGAGCCCGAGGTCGACCACTCGGTCGCCGCCTCGCTCGCGTCCCTGGCGGCCACCTCGGCCATCCCGATCGTCTCCTCGACGGGACCCACCAGCCCCCACGCCGAGTCGACCGACTCCGCGACCGCACCCTCGACAGGAGCCTGACGTGCGTCTGCCCGCCTCCACCTACCGCCTCCAGATCCGGTCGGCGTTCGACCTCGACGACGCCGCCCGCGTCGCCGACTACGTGCGCGCGCTCGGAGCGGACTGGCTGTACTTCTCGCCGCTGCTGAAGGCCGAGCCCGGCTCGGACCACGGCTACGACGTGGTGGACCACACCGAGGTCGATCCCGACCGCGGTGGCGCGGCCGGCCTGGCGAACGCCTCGGCCGCGGCGCGGGCGGAGGGCCTCGGCGTCCTCATCGACATCGTCCCCAACCACATGGGCGTCGCGACCCCGAGCGAGAACTCCTGGTGGTGGGACCTGCTGAGGAACGGGAAGTCCTCCCGCTACGCCACCGCCTTCGACATCGACTGGGAGGCGGGGGGCGGGAAGCTGCGCGTGCCGATCCTCGGCGACGGTGCGAGCGAGGGCGACAGCGACAGCGAACTCGACGCGCTCGAGGTCGTCGGCGACGAGCTGCACTACTACGAGAACCGCCTGCCGATCGCGCCCGGCACCGCCGAGCCCGGCGACTCCGGCCGCACGGTGCACGAGCGCCAGAGCTACGAGCTCGTGAACTGGCGCCGCGCCGACGCGGAGCTGAACTACCGCCGCTTCTTCGCGGTGAACACCCTCGCCGCCATCACGGTCGAGCGGCCCGAGGTGTTCGACGCCTCGCACGCCGAGATCGTCCGCTGGTTCACCGAGGGGCTCGCAGACGGCCTGCGCGTCGACCACCCGGACGGCCTGGCCGACCCGGGCGGATACCTCGACGACCTGGCCCGCGCGATCGGCGGCGCCCCGGTCTGGGTCGAGAAGATCCTCGAGGGCGACGAGGAGCTCCCGCCGCACTGGGCGACCGTCGGCACCACGGGCTACGACGCCCTGGCCGACGTCGACCGCATCCTGGTCGACCCCGACGCCCGCCCCGTGCTGGAGGGCCTCGACGCCGAGCTCACGGGGAACGGCGCCCCGCTGCAGTGGGCCGACCTCATCCACGACACCAAGCGCGGCATCGCCGACGGCATCCTCCGCTCCGAGGTCCTGCGGCTGGCCCGCCTGATCCCCGGCATCGAGGGAGCGGACGACGCGCTGGCGGAGCTCCTGGCGACCTACCCGGTCTACCGCAGCTACCTCCCCTACGGAGCGGAGCACCTCGAGCACGCCCGCGTCGACGCCGTGCGCCGCCGTCCCGAGATCCGCGCGACCATCGACGAGGTCGCCGCGGCGCTCGGCGAGACCGGCACTCCGGTGTCCGTGCGCTTCCAGCAGACCTCCGGCATGGTGATGGCGAAGGGCGTCGAGGACACGGCGTTCTACCGCTTCAGCCGCCTCACCTCGCTGAACGAGGTCGGAGCGGACCCGGACGAGTTCGCGATCGACCTGGTCGAGTTCCACCGCCGCCAGGCCGTGCGCCAGGCCTCGTTCCCCGCCTCGCTCACCACGCTCTCGACCCACGACACGAAGCGCGGCGAGGACACCCGTGCCCGCATCACCGCACTGGCCGAGGACCCGGAGGCGTGGGCGGCGACGCTCCGCGAGCTCCACGACCTCGTCGGCTTCGGCGACGGCCCGATCGAGCACCTGCTCTGGGAGGCCGTCGTGGGGACCTGGCCCGCCAGCCGCGAGCGCCTGCACGCCTACGCCGAGAAGGCGTCGCGCGAGGCCGACGACTCGACGCACTGGACCGCTCCTGACGAGCAGTTCGAGAAGCGGATGCACGCGGCGATCGACGCGGCGTTCGACGAGCCCGCCGTCCGCCGGCTGGTCGAGCAGACCGTCGAGCGGGTGTCGGCCGCCGGCTGGTCGAACGGCCTCGCCGCGAAGCTCGTGCAGATCACCGCCCCGGGCATCCCGGACGTCTACCAGGGCAGCGAGCTCTGGGAGACCTCCCTCGTCGACCCGGACAACCGCCGCGAGGTCGACTTCGGGCAGCGTCGAGCGCTGCTGGAGCGGATCGACGGCGGCTGGAAGCCCGCGATCGACGCCGAGGGAGCCGCGAAGCTCCTCGTCACCTCACGCGCCCTCCGGCTCCGCCGCGACCGCCCCGAGCTGTTCACCCGCTACGCCGCCGTCCCCGCGATCGGGCCCGCCGCCGAGCACGCGATCGCTTTCGACCGCGGCGGCGCGCTGACCGTCGCGACCAGGCTCCCCGAGGGCCTCGCCGCTTCGGGCGGGTGGAACGGCACGGTCGTGGTCCTGCCCGGGCACCCGATGGAGGACGTCCTCACCGGCAGCACCTTCGCGGGAGGAGTGACTCCGGTCGCCGAGATCCTCGCCGACTACCCCGTGGCACTGCTCGCCCCGGTCTCCTGACCGGTTCCGCCACCGCACCGCAGACCGATCCGACCCCTCCTGGAGACAGCAGTGATCAGCACGACTCCCTACCGCTACGCACTCCCGACGACCGGTCCCGAGCGGTTCGACGTCTGGGCCCCCGAGGCCTCGACGGTCGAGCTCCTCCTCGGCGGCGACTCGTCGCTGACGATGACCCGCCACGGAGACGACGGATGGTGGCGGGCGCCCGCGTCGGCCCCGGCCACCGGCGAGGTCGACTACGGGTACCGGGTGGACGGCAGTGGTCCGCTGCCGGACCCCCGCTCGCGCCGCCAGCCGAAGGGCGTGCACGAGCTCTCGCGCACGTTCGACCCCTCGGCGCACGAGTGGGGCGACTCCGCCTGGACCGGGCGCGAGCTCGCCGGCGCCGTCATCTACGAGCTGCACCTCGGCACGTTCACACCCGAGGGCACCCTGGACGCGGCGGCGGAGCGCTTCGAGCACCTGCGCTCGATCGGCGTGGACTTCATCGAGCTGCTGCCGGTCAACGCGGTGAACGGAACGCACAACTGGGGCTACGACGGCGTCCTCTGGTACGCCGTGCACGAGCCGTACGGCGGACCCGAGGCGTACCAGCGCTTCGTGGACGCCGCCCACCGCGCCGGCCTCGGCGTGGTCCAGGACGTCGTCTACAACCACCTCGGCCCGAGCGGCAACTACCTGCCGGAGTTCGGCCCCTACCTCAAGAACGAGAAGGCCAACACCTGGGGCAGCTCGATCAACCTGGACGGCGAGGGTTCGGACACCGTCCGCGGGTACATCATCGACAACGCTCTGATGTGGCTGCGCGACTACCGCGTCGACGCCCTGCGCCTGGACGCGGTGCACGCCCTCTCGGACGAGCGGGCCGTGCACGTGCTCGAGGAGATGGCGAGCGAGGTGGCCGTGCTGTCGGCCCACGTCGGGCGCCCTCTGACGCTGATCGCCGAGTCCGACCTCAACGACCCGACGCTGATCACTCCGCGGGAGGCGCACGGCTACGGGCTCGACGCGCAGTGGAGCGACGACTTCCACCACGCGGTCCACGTCGCGCTGACAGGGGAGACCACGGGCTACTACGAGGACTTCGCGCCGCTCGGCGCCCTCGCGAAGGTGCTGACCCGGGGCTTCTTCCACGACGGCACCCTCTCGACGTTCCGCGGCCGTCACCACGGCCGTCCGGTGGACACCGAGCACATGCCGACCTGGCGCCTGGTGGTCTGCAGCCAGAACCACGACCAGATCGGCAACCGGGCGGTCGGCGACCGTCTGACGGCGTCCCTCGACGAGGGCCGTCTCGCGATCGCCGCTGCTCTGACGCTGCTGGGCCCTTTCACTCCCATGCTGTTCATGGGCGAGGAGTGGGCGGCGTCGACCCCGTGGCAGTTCTTCACCTCGCACCCGGAGAAGGATCTGGGCGAGGCGACGGCGAAGGGCCGCATAGAGGAGTTCGCGAAGATGGGCTGGGACCCGGAGGTCGTGCCCGACCCGCAGGACCCGGAGACGTTCCTTCGCTCGCGGCTCGACTGGTCCGAGGTCGGGGAGGGGCGTCACGCCCGCACCCTCGAGGTGTACCGCGAGCTGGCGGCGATCCGCCGCCGCTACCCCGAGCTGACGGACCCGCGCTTCGGGTCGCTCCGCGTGGAGTTCGACGAGGAGGCCCGCTGGCTGGCTCTCGGCCGCGGTCGGGTGACCGTGGCGATCAACGTCGGCGAGTCCGCCGCCCGCATCGCCCTGCCGGAGGTGGCGGAGACGCTGCTCGGCGTCGGGGAGTACGCGGTGCAGCCCGGGGACACCGAGGTGGACCTCGGCGCCTCCTCGCTGCTGGTGACGCTGAGCGCCTGAGCGCCTGAGCGCCTGAGGTCAGTGGCGGCCGGCTGTTCAGGTGGCCGGCTGCCGCTGTCCTGAACGGCCGCCTCGGGCCCGAGCGCTCAGAGCGTGACCGCGGCGTACTCCGTCGCGGTCACGACCCGCACTCCCTCGTCGTGGACGAGCAGGAGCGCGCGGAGGGGGATGGCCCGCTTGTGGCACGCCGCCGCCAGGTGACGGGCGAGGACCCGATCGGTCTCGCCGAGGAAGGCGCGCCCGGGACGTTCCAGGGCGAAGGCGAGCGAGCCCACGTCCTGGTGCGCCACGGCCTTGGCGAGGGTGGCGACGATCCGCTCGGTCTTCTCCTCGTCGGGGTGCACGGGGAGCCCGTCCACCGGGTAGAGGATCGGCAGCTGCACGCCGTCGCGGTCGAGGAAGATCGGCCACAGCGCCCGGCGGTAGGCCGGTCCGATCAGCGAGGAGACGCGCTCGCGCAGCTCGCGGTCGTTCAGGAGCGGCGCATCGAGGTGCGGAGCGGGAGCGGCGTGGTCGAGAGTGGTCATGGTGTCGCTTTCTCGTGGGGCGAGCGGGCGGTGCCGCTGAGGGGTCATCGGAAGTTGCGGGAGGTGGTGCGAGCGCCGACCGTGAGGGTCTCGAACCTGTCGGCGAGGAGGTTCGTCACCCCCTCGTCGGAGCGCTCGAGGATCCCCCTGACCAGCAGGGCGGGTGCCTCGCGGGCCACGCGGCGGTAGCGGTTCCATACTCCGACGGAGCAGATCACGTTGAGGATCCCGTGCTCGTCCTCGAGGTTGAGGAAGGTCACTCCACCGGCTGTGGAGGGACGTTGGCGGTGGATCACGACCCCGCCGACCTCGATCCGGGTCCCCGAGGGGATGGCGGGGAGATCGGCCGAGGAGCGGGCGCCGCGGCGAGCGAGTCCCTCGCGGAGGTGGCGCAGCGGATGGTCGTCGGGCGAGATGCCGGTGGCCCAGAAGTCGAAGACCACGCGCTCCTGAGGGGAGAGCATCGGCAGGAGCGGGGGCTGCACGACGACCGTGGAGCCGGCGAGGAACTCCTCGCGGTCGCCTGCGGCGGTGCCGGCCTCCCAGAGCGCCTGCCGACGCTGCAGACCGAGCGAGTCGAAGGCGCCCGCGGCGCCGAGGGCCTCCAGCTGAGCCGCGGTCGTGCCGACCCGACGCGAGAGGTCGGCCATGCTCGCGTAGGGTCCGCCGCGTTCGCGCTCGGCGACGATGTGCTCGGCGAGCGCGGTGCCGATGCCCTTCACCCCTGCCAGCCCGAGCCGGATCAGGAAGCCGCTGTCGCGCCTGTGGTCGTCCGTGTGGAAGTGCTCGGTGCGGTCGAACAGTCCCGTGGGCGGCTGATCGGCGCGGAGGCAGTCGTCGCTCCCGTAGGCGGCGCCGCCCCTCCGGCGTGCGGGGGCGTCCTCCTTCGCCTCGAGCCCGGGAGGCGCCAGGGAGCGGTTGACGTCGGGCGAGACGACCTCCACTCCGTGACGCCGGGCATCGGCGACCAGGGTGTGCGGGGCGTAGAAGCCCATGGGCTGCGCCCTCAGCAGCGCGGCGGTGAACGCGGCGGGGTAGTGCAGGCGGAGCCAGGCGCTCGCGTAGACCAGCAGGGCGAAGCTGATCGCATGGCTCTCGGCGAAGCCGAAGTTCGCGAAGGCCTGGATCCGGAGGTAGATGTCGTCCGCGACCTCGCCCGTGATGCCGTTGCGGGCCATCCCCTGGTAGAGCCGCTCGCGGAGGGTCTCGATCTTCTCGGTCCCGCGCTTGGACCCCATCGCCCGGCGCAGCAGGTCGGCGTCCTCCGCGTTGCAGTCGCCGACGGCCACGGCCACCTGCATGAGCTGCTCCTGGAAGAGCGGCACGCCGAGGGTGCGCTTGAGCGGCGTCACGAGGAGGGGGTGCTGGTACGTCACCGGCTCCTCGCCGAGCTTGCGACGGATGTAGGGGTGGACCGCACCGCCCTGGATGGGGCCGGGGCGGATGAGCGCTACCTCGATCACCAGATCGTAGAAGCGGCGCGGCTGCAGCCGGGGGAGGGTGCCCATCTGCGCCCGGCTCTCGACCTGGAACACCCCGATCGAATCGGCGCGGCAGAGCTGGTCGTAGACGCCCTTCTCCTCCCGGGGGAGGGTGGAGAGGTCCCACTTCTCGCCGACGTGCTCGGCGACGAGGTCGAACGTGTACTGCAGGGCGGCGAGCATCCCGAGCCCGAGGAGGTCGAACTTGACCAGGCCCATCCAGGCGCAGTCGTCCTTGTCCCACTGCAGGACGGTGCGGTCCTCCATCCGGGCGGGCTCGATCGGGCAGACCTCGCCCACGGGCCGGTCTGTCAGCACCATGCCGCCGGAGTGGATGCCCAGGTGCCGGGGCGTGCCCAGCACCCGGGTGGTCAGGGCGACCACGTCCTCGGGGATGTCGTGGTCGGTGCTCTCGGTGACGGACCCCCACCGCTCGACCTGCTTCGACCAGCCGTCCTGCTGCCCGGCGCTGTATCCGAGGGCCTTGGCCATGTCGCGCACGGCGAACTTGGGCCGGTAGGTGATGACGTTGGCGACCTGGGCCGCGTTCAGACGTCCGTACTTCCGGTAGACGTACTGGATCACCTCCTCGCGCCGCTCCGAGTCGAAGTCGACGTCGATGTCGGGCTCCTCGTCGCGGATGCTGGAGAGGAACCGCTCGAACGGCAGGTCGTAGAAGATCGAGTCGACCGCTGTGATGCCCAGGACGTAGCAGACCGCCGAGTTGGCGGCCGAGCCGCGTCCCTGGCAGAGGATGCCGTTCCGCTTGGCGTAGTGGACGATGTCGTGGACGATCAGGAAGTAGCCCGGGAAGTCCTTCTGTTCGATCACCGCGAGCTCCTTCTCGAGGCGCGCGAGGACGTCGGCGTCGGCGCGGGGGTACTTGGCCGGCACGGCCTCGCGCACGAGCTCGCGCAGCCAGCTCATCGAGGTGTGCCCCTCGGGGACCTCCTGGCGCGGCAGCCGGGGCCGGACTCGGCCGAGCTCGAAGGCGATCTCGTCGGCGACGCGCACCGTGTTCTCCACGGAGCCGGGGTAGCGGCCGAAGCGCTCGGCCATCTCGGCGCCGGAGCGCAGGTGGGCGCCGCCCGCTGCGGGGAGCCAGCCGTCCATCTCGTCGAGGCTCCGGCGTGCTCTGACCGCGGCGAGGGCCGTCTGGAGGGGGCGCTCCTCCGGCCGGGCGTAGTGCACGTTCCCGGTGGCGACCGTCCGCAGCCGGAGCTTCTCGGCGATCGCCGCCAGCTGGTCGTTGGCGCGCGAGGCGAGGGGATCCCCGTGGTCGTACAGCTCCACGAGGACGTTGGCGGGACCGAAGAGCCGGACGAGCTCGCGCACCTCCTGCTCGGCCGCGGCCACTCCTGCGGCGGCGAGCGCTTGACGGACCGCTCCCTTGCGGCAGCCCGTCAGCACGATCCAGTGGCCGTCGGCGGCGCGCGCGAGCTCCTCGAGGTCGTAGCTCGGCTTGCCCTTCTCGGCTCCGGCGAGCTGGGCGGTGGTGATCGCACGGGCGAGGCGGTGGTAGCCCTCCTCGCGGCGCGCGAGGACGAGCAGGTGGGTCCCCTCCGGATCGGCGACCCCGTTCTGAGGCGAGGTGAGCCCGATCGAGAGCTCGGCTCCGAAGGCCGTGCGGACGGCGTGCCCCTGCGCGGCCTCGGCCATCCTCACGATGCCGTAGAGGCCGTCGTGGTCGGTGAGCGCGAGAGTGTCGATGCCGAGCCGGACCGCCTCCTCGACCAGCTGCTCCGGCTTGCTCGCCCCGTCGAGGAAGCTGAAGTGGGAGTGAGCGTGCAGCTCGGCGTAGGGCACCGGATGAGCCGGCGGCCGGACGTCGTCCCCTGCCACGTAGGCGGGGCGCTTGTGCGACCAGGCCGGACTGTCGCCGCCGTCGCCCCGGACGACCGTGCCGTCGGCTCGCTTGCCGCTGGAGAGGCGGCGCTCGAACTCCGACCAGGGGATCGGCGGGTTGTTCCAGCCCATCGGGGCTCCTTCGGTGCTCGTTCGCGGTGGTGGAGGGATGCTCCGGTTCAGTCGTAGCGGGCCTCCGCTGCCCAGACCCCGTCGAGGCAGAGCAGCAGCCAGGCGACACCGGCGGCGTCGACCACCTGGAAGCGGTCGTAGCGGACGGCGGTGCTCGGATCCCACCAGCGCTCGTCGATCGGCCAGGGACCCGCCCATCCGGCCAGGGGCTCCAGGCGTGCCTGAGAGGTCCCGGGGGTGAAGTAGGCGGGCACGGAGCTGAGGGCGCCGCGCTCGTCGACCGCGACGGGTTCGCCCCTCGGTCCGCGGACGAGCACGGCCGCGGGCTCCGCGAAGACCGTCGGCGGGAGGGGCGGCGGCAGGGAGCCGGGCCAGGGCAGGGTCCTCGGCCGTGCGTCGCCCGGCTCCCGGTCGCCCCAGGGGATCAGGTGCTGGCGGTCGCGGAGGGATCGACCCCCTCCGATCGACGCGGTCATCACGGCCTCGTGCCCGAGCATGCTCTGCACTCGGCTCAGCCCGTGGTGGACGCGCTCCTCCGGAGCGGTGCCCCAGAGACCCTGCTCGTGGTTGCCGATCGCGTCGACCGCCTCGGGCTCGACGCACAGCCGCGAGATCGGCGCTCCGAGACCGGTGTCGATCTCCCCGCTGCCCTGCAGCTGCCAGCGGACTCGGTCGAGCACGTCGCCCGGGGTGAACCATCTCGGGTGCAGCCAGCTCCGGGAGGAGACCTCACCGCGCTCGCTGACGACCTCGATGCGGATGGCGGTCGCGACCAGCTGTGCGCGGGTGAGCCCGGCGACGAACTCCTCCGCGGGGACGCGGAAGGCGAAGGCGGCCTGGTCGATGCGGTCCAGAGGGGGCTCGAACTCCATCGCCCGGTCGAGACGCTCCGGCGGGAGCCGGGGCACCACCGTCTCCGACTCCGCACCGGCGGCGAGGAGGTGCGCGTGGGCGCCCTCCGGTCCGAACCGGGCGGCGACGTCCTCGCGAGGGAGGGCGGCGAAGTCGCCGAGGGTGCGGACGCCGAGTCTGCGCAGGAGCGCCACCAGGTCGTCCCCCCGGCGGGGAGCACGGGCAGGGGCTGCGACGGACTCGGTCTCGAGGGCGTCGAGCGGGAGAGGAGCGAGGAAGCCTGCCGCTGCTCCTGGGGGCACGACGGCGACGGGGCGGCCGGAGTGCTTCGCGGCGAGCTCGGAGGCGAAGAGCCCGTCGGCGATCCCGATGCGGGCGTCGGGGAGACCCAGCTCGGCCAGCCGCTGCAGGATCGCCTCGGCCGCGCTCTGCTCGCTCCCGTAGTAGCGGCGCGGACCGCGGGCGCGGATCGCGCACAGACCGGGCCTGATCAGCTGGACGCCCGGGGTGATCTCCTCGAGCGCCTGGATGAGCGGCTCGAACGCCCGGTGGTCGAGCACCGGGTCGTACGGGAGGACGGCGAGACCCGTGCAACGGGACTGCGCCTCGCGCACGCGCATGCCCCGCCGGACCCCCTCCGCCCGGGCAGCGGGGGAGGAGGCGAAGACCAGGCTCTTCTCCGTGAGGGCCAGGGGGTGCTCGTCGCTGAGGCCGGCGTCGGCGGCGGCCGCGAGGAGGGGCCAGTCGGGGCACCAGACGAGGATCGTCCGCCGCAGCTCGGGTGCGCTCGCCATCTCAGACCGCCCGCTCGTGCAGGCGGCCGTGCTCGACCCGGAAGCCGAAGGCGCTCTCGACGCCGGGCATGCTCATCCGCACCGTGCGCACCCGGGTGCCGGCCCGGCCGACCACATCGACCATCGCCTCCCGGGAGCGCAGGTAGCCGTGGCCGTCGCCGAGCCCCTCCCAGCGGCTGCTGCGGATGCTGAGCCGCGCCTCGGCCTGGGGCCACTCGCCGAGGACCACGAGCGCGGCACCCCGCTGGCGCAGTCGTGCTCCCAGACGCGAGACGTCGGCCGAGGAGACGGAGGCGGGCGGACGGGTGAGCACGACGGTCAGCACATCGACCAGAGCGGCGGTGACGGTGAGCCAGTGCTCGGCCGGTGCGGGCACGAGCACCAGGCGCTCGAGGTCGATCCCCATGCCGGCCGCGGCCTCGGCCCCGAACTCCGGGACGCCCACCACGCCGCACCACGAGCCCTCGGCGGACGGGCCGGCGAGCAGCCCCATCGCCAGACTCATCGAGCCCTCCACCGAGTAGGCGGCACCCTGCTTGAGCGAGCCGCCCGGGAGCACGGAGGAGAAGGCCGGCAGGGTGGCGAGGCTCCTGGTCTCGAGAGTGGTCGCCTGCATGTCCCGGATGCGGGACTGCAGCTCCTTCACCGACGCGAGCTGCCGCAGAAGGGGCTCTGCGGCCTCGGCCGTCTCCGCGGAGACGAGGGGTGAAGGGGGGCTCATCTGCCCATGTTCGAACATGTGTTCGAGTATGTCAATCGCCACCGACATCCACCGGCGAGCTGCTCGGACCCTTCCGCGACCGCCCGGCGAGGCGCACTGAGGAGGAGGTTCCAGACGTCCCGGGCAGTCTCGCATCCGCCTACGACATCCCCGTCCGGGGGCGTTCTCCACCGGGTCTCGGCGAGGGAGGGCCTCCTGCCGCGCCTCTACCATGGGAGCCATGTCCGACGCCCTGCTCGACCCCGCCGACTCCGACGCCACCGCCCCGGCCGCGCCGCGCAGAAGGACCCTCGTGGTCAAGATGGGGTCCAGCTCGGTCACCAAGCAGTCGGGTCCGGATCCCGTTCTCCTGGCCAGCGCGCTCGAGAGCGCCTTCGCCGCCCGCGCGCTGGGCTGGGACGTCGTGCTGGTCTCCTCCGGCGCCGTCTCCTCGGGCCGGGCGCTCTTCGCCCGCTCGCAGGAGGAGCCGATCAGCGCCCGCCTGGCGGCAGCGGTGGGCCAGACCGTCCTGATGGGCTTCTACCGCTCGGTGGCCGAGCTCTCGGGCGCCCTGGTCGCGCAGATCCTCATCGGCGAGTCCGACCTCGCCTCTCCCCGGCAGATGGCACACGTCGCCGAGGCGATCCGCCACGCCCTCGACGCCGGAGTCGTGCCCGTGGTCAACGGCAACGACACGATCGACTCCGCCGGCTCGGACAACGACGGCGTCGCCGGCGGATTGGCGATGCTCCTCGGCGCGGACCTGCTGCTGCTGCTCACCGACGTCCCCGGCGTCTTCGCCGGCAGCATCGCCGAGGGCGTGCACCTCGAGGAGCTGGGCATCTCGGAGCTGCGCCGCATCGGCGTGCAGAAGGGCGGCACCGGCCGAGGGGGCATCCGCTCCAAGCTGCGGGCCGCCGAGCTCGCCGCGCACAACGGCGTCTCGACCAGGATCGCCGGGGCGCGCACCCCCGAGGTCATCCTGGGCGCCCTGGGAGGGCCGGGCCCGGGCACCCTCGTCCGCGCCGTGCACGCGCATCCGCCCGTGGAGCAGCGCTGGATCTCCGGAGTGGCCACCGGCCGCGGCCGCGTCGAGATCAACCTCGAGGCCGAGCGGAGCATCGGAGCCGGCTCGAGCCTGTTCGCCTCGGGCATCAAGCGCGTCTCCGGCGAGTTCGGCGGCGGCGACGTGATCGAGGTGCGCGCCCTCAGCGGAGAGCTCCTCGCGCGCGGCGTCTCCCGCGTCTCCTCGCGTCTGCTGACCCTGGTCCGCGCACTCCGGGTCGACGAGATCGCTCGCGTCTTCGTGGCGGTCCTCGGGCATGCCGCCACGACGGCGCCGTCGGGGAGTCCGGAGGGGGAGGAGAGGCCGCAGCTGACCCGCGCTCTGGAGTACGCGCGCACTCTCTCCTCCGAGCACGCGCGGGCCGTCGCGATGGAGATCGTCTCCCTCTTCCCTGCCGAGAGCATCTCGGCCCTGCTGGGACAGGGCGCGGGGGAGGGCGAGCTCGTCGAGCGCTACACCCGCCTCGTCCGCACCCTCGCCATCGTGGAGAACGAGAACCTGGCCGTCTTCCGCTCCTGACCGCCGGTGGCGCGCCACGTCTCAGTGCATTTCGCGCCTTCGCGTCATGATCGCCGTTCTCCGGTGTCTTCCTGGTGATGGCGCCGCTCCTGGGCGCCCCCGACGGAACGGATCATCGATGAGCGTCCCCACTTCCACAGCCGGCCACTTCCGCGAGTCCGACATCACGCCCGAGAGCTTCGAGACCGAGAGGCTCGAGCGGCGGCTCGCCCTGCTCGAGGCCTCG
The DNA here is from genome assembly GCF_002931595.1 of Rathayibacter sp. AY2B9. Lineage (NCBI taxonomy): Bacteria > Bacillati > Actinomycetota > Actinomycetes > Micrococcales > Microbacteriaceae > Rathayibacter > Rathayibacter sp. AY2B9. The sequence goes on along the minus strand of NZ_PSUB01000007.1, from coordinate 91,228 downwards.
ATCGCCCAGGGGGAGCGGGCACTGCTGAGCCGGGTCGACCCGAGCAGCGGAGCTCCCCTCCCGGGCGCCTGCGGGGGGCACCGAGCCCAGCTGGTCAGCAACCTGACGACGGAACGGGCCCTCGCCGACCGCATCCGGGAGATGCTCGCCGCTCGGAGCTGACGGGGTGCGTACGGCACGATGGGGCCATGGTCACCATCACCGTCGCCGGTCTCGCCCAGCACTTCCACCCCGCCGAGCGGGGCACCGTCCGCCTCGAGATCCGGCGCGAGTCGCGATCCCGGCCCCAGGCGCTCGCCGAGGTCACCGCCCTGCACGCGCGGGTCCGTGAGGAGGCGGCCGCCGAGCAGGCGTCCGGCGCCGCCACCTGGTGGTCCTCCGATCAGATCTCGGTCTCCTCGATCCGCCGGTACATCAAGGACTCGGACGTCACGCAGCTGTTCCATGTCGCGGCCGCCGGGGTCCGGGTGAAGTACCGGGACTTCGCGGCTCTCGGGCGCTGGGTCGGCTCGATCTCGGAGGTGCCGGGGATCCAGATCTCGGGGGTCGACTGGGACGTGACGGCGGCACGACGTGCGGGCATCGAGCGCGAGGTCCGCACCGCTGCCGTCCGCGACGCGCGCGAGCGGGCCGAGGCCTATGCGGCGGCCCTCGGCCTGACCGAGGTGCGGGTGCTGACCCTCTTCGAGCCGGGACTGCGGCCGCACACGCGCATCGAGGGCGGCTCGGCGATGATGAGCCGCGCCAAGGCGTTCTCCTCTCCTGAGGAGCCGTTGGCCCTCAAGCCGGAGGACATCGAGGTCACCGCCTCGGTCTCCGCCGACTTCGAGGCGCACTGACGCGGAGACGCGACCGGGCGACCGGTTCCGCTGCGGACGGAGAGCGCCTGCCTGCACCTGCGACCCGCTGATCGTCTGCATGGCGACCCCGAGAGTCGCCCCGAGGCGACCGACCATCGGCTCCACGACGACCCCTCTCCGCCCCGATCAGCGGGCACGCGACCACCATACGTGTATTGAGGACTCCTCGGGAGCGCTGTCGCGGTTCGGCGACCGCCGTGCACACCCTCCGGGAATAGCGGGGGACCCCCGTGCGCTGAGGCAGGCATGGTCTCGCGCATCGGCTTCCTCTCCTTCGGCCACTACCAGTCCGTCCCCGGGTCTCAGACCCGCTCTGCTCGCGACGTCCTCCTCCAGACGATCGAGCTCGCGGAGGCGGCGGAGGAGATCGGCATCGACGGCGCCTAAGTCCGCGTGCACCACTTCGCGCCGCAGCTCGCCTCGCCGTTCCCGCTGCTGGCGGCGATCGCCGCGCGCACCCGCCGCATCGAGATCGGCACCGGGGTCATCGACATGCGCTACGAGAACCCGCTCTACATGGCGGAGGAGGCGGCCGCCGCCGACCTGATCTCCGACGGCCGGCTCGAGCTCGGGGTCAGCCGGGGATCGCCCGAGACCGCCCTGCGCGGGTCCGAGGCGTTCGGCTTCGTCCCCCCGGAGGGGATGACCGACGCCGACCTCGCCCGGCAGAAGGTGCGCATCCTCCGGGAGGCGCTCGCCGGAGCGCCGGTCGCGCAGTCGGATCCGGCGATGACGCGCCAGTCGCTCCCGCTCTCGATCGAGCCGCGCTCGCCCGGCCTCGAGGACCGGATCTGGTGGGGTGCCGGCAGCTTCGCGACCGCGCGCTGGGCGGCCGAGCAGGGCATGAACCTGCAGTCGTCGACCCTGCTCCTGGAGGAGGAGGGCGTGCCCTTCGACGAGCTGCAGGCCCGCCAGATCCGCGAGTACCGCGCCGCGTGGAGCGAGGCGGGCTGGGAGCGCACCCCGCGCGTCTCCGTCTCGCGCAGCGTCCTCCCGATCACGAGCGATCTCGACCGCCTGTACTTCGGCGGCCGCGGTGAGCAGGACCAGGTCGCCACCCTCGAGGGCGTCCGCGCCCGCTTCGGCCGCAGCTACACGGGCGAGCCGGACGCCGTCGCCGCCGAGCTCGCTGCGGACGCCGCCGTGCAGGAGGCGGACACGCTGCTGCTCACCGTTCCCAACCAGCTCGGGGTCGAGTACAACGCGCGGCTCCTGCGCACTGTCGTGGAATCTATCGCTCCGGCTCTCGGCTGGTCGCCGGCAGCAGTGGGCGTCTGACACCGAGGCTCGGTCCGTGCGGGAGGGCCCTGCGGTGCAGGAGCGCCCGTCCGCTGCAGAAGCGCCCGTCCGATGCAGCAGACGCCCCGCCTCTTCGGGAAAGAGCGGGGCGTCTGCTCTCTCCGCCCGCCGCATCCCTCCCACCGGCACGAGGAGGGAGGTGCCGGAAACGACGGAACCCCCCGCCTCTCCGAGGAGAGACGAGGGGTTCCGATCAGTGTGTCCGAGGGGGGACTTGAACCCCCACGCCCTATACGGGCACTAGCACCTCAAGCTAGCGCGTCTGCCATTTCCGCCACCCGGACGAGTGTTTCCTTCGACCTGCGTTTCCGCGGCCGAAGAAGACATTAGCACGGTTCCGGAGCCTCTCACGCCACCTCGCGGCGCACCGGCCTCCGCGCGCCGTCGAGCCCGCGCCGGTACCGTTGCCCGCATGTCCGACAGCATCGACAGCGCGCCCGTGACCGACAGCACCCTCGACGAGACGGCGCTCATCGCGCGCGATCTCATCCGCTTCGACACCAGCAACTACGGCGACGGGAAGGCGGAGCCGGAGCGCCCGGCTGCGGAGTACGTCGCGGCGAAGCTGCGCGACCTCGGCCTCGAGCCGGAGCTGATCGACTCCGACCCGGGACGCACGAGCGTCGTGGCGCGGGTCGCGGGGGAGGACCGCGAGCGCGGCGCCCTCGTCGTCCACGGGCACCTCGACGTGGTGCCCGCCATCGCCGACAACTGGAGCGTCGACCCGTTCGGCGGCGAGATTAAGGACGGCATGCTCTGGGGCCGCGGCGCGGTCGACATGAAGAACATGGACGCGATGATCCTCGCCTCGCTCGGCGACATCCTCCGGGAGGGGCGGCGCCCCTCCCGCGACCTCGTCATCGCCTTCTTCGCCGACGAGGAGGCGGGCGGCGTGCGGGGATCGGGATTCCTGGCCCGTGAGCGGCCCGAGCTGTTCGCCGGAGCGACCGAGGCGATCAGCGAGGTCGGCGGCTACTCGATCGAGCTGGCCGGCAAGCGCGCCTACCTCGTGCAGACGGGCGAGAAGGCGCTGATGTGGCTGACCCTCCGCGCGCACGGCACGGCGGGGCACGGCTCGCAGATCAACTCCGAGAACGCCGTCACCCGGCTGGCGCAGGCGATCGCCCGCATCGGCAGCGAGGAGTGGCCCACCCGCCTCACCGACACCACACGCGAGCTGCTCGACGAGGTCGCCCGCCTGCTCGGCCACGACCCTCAGCGCAGCACTCCGGAGGAGCTGGCACTCGCCACCGGCACCGCCTCGCGCTTCATCGCCGCGACGCTGCGCACCACCGCCAATCCGTCGATGCTGTCGGCCGGCTACAAGGCCAACGTCATCCCGGACACCGCGGAGGCCACCATCGACGTGCGCGTCCTCCCCGGCGAGGAGGATTCTGTGCTCGAGCGCCTGAAGGTCCTCGCGGGCGAGAACGTCGAGATCCTCGTCCAGCACCGCGACATCGGACTCGAGGTGCCCTTCGCCGGCCCCCTCGTCGAGAGCATGGCCGCCTCGATCCGCCGGTTCGATCCGGGCGCCGAGGTCCTCCCGTACCTGCTCTCCGGAGGCACCGACAACAAGGCGCTCTCGACGCTCGGCATCACCGGATACGGGTTCGCGCCGCTCCAGCTGCCGTCGTCCCTGGACTTCCCGGCGCTGTTCCACGGGGTCGACGAGCGCGTTCCACTGGACGCACTAGTGTTTGGCAGGAAGGTCCTGACCGATCTCCTGCTGAGCTCCTGACGGCGCCGCGGACCGGGTCAGCACCGACCGATCCCGACCGACTGCTGGCCGACGACGCCCCAGCCCTCCTCGAAAGTGACGCATGGGCCTGCTCGACGCGCTGATCCTGGGACTCGTCCAGGGTCTGACCGAATTCCTCCCCATCTCCTCCAGCGCCCACCTCCGGATCGTCAGCGAGCTGCTGCCCGGTCTCGGCGGCCGCGACACCGGAGCCGCGTTCACCGCGATCACGCAGCTGGGCACCGAGACCGCCGTCATCATCTACTTCTGGCGCGACATCGTGCGGATCGTGTCGCACTGGGCGCGCTCCCTCGTCGGCCGGATCCCGCGCTCGGACCCGGACGCCCGCATGGGCTGGCTCATCATCCTGGGCAGCCTTCCGATCATCGTCCTCGGCCTCGTCTTCCAGGACGCGATCGAGACGACCCTCCGCTCCCTGTGGGTGGTGGCCACCACCCTCATCCTCTTCGGCATCCTGCTCGGCATCGCCGACGCGGTCGGCGCGAAGAAGCGCCGCCTGCGCGACCTGGGCGTCCGCGACGGCCTGATCTTCGGAGGCGCGCAGGCGCTCGCCCTGATCCCCGGCGTCTCGCGCTCGGGAGGCACCATCACCGCAGGCCTCTTCCTCGGGTACGAGCGCAAGGCGGCGGCGCGCTACTCCTTCCTCCTCGCGATCCCCGCGGTGTTCGGCAGCGGTCTCTACCAGCTGTACAAGAGCATCAGCGACCCGGTCGTGCTCCCGAACCAGGTCCAGGTCGGCGGGCTCGAGACCCTCGTGGCGACCATCGTCGCGTTCGTGGTCGGCTTCGTCGTGATCGCGTTCTTCATGAGCTACATCTCCCGCCGCAGCTTCCTCCCGTTCGTCGTGTACCGCATCGTCCTCGGCGTCGTCCTCATGGTCGCGCTCGCCACCGGCCTGATCGCCGCCTAGATGCGCGCCTGGACCGCCGCCGACGTCCCCGCCCTGCCCGGCCGGGGGAGCGCACCGCGCCTGCACGACACCGCGACCGCCGGCCCCGTCGAGCTCGACGCGCCCAGCGGAGTCGCGAGCCTCTACGTCTGCGGCATCACGCCCTACGACGCCACCCACCTCGGGCACGCGTCGACCTACCTCGCCTTCGACACGGTCCAGCGCGTCTGGCTCGACGCGGGCTACACGGTCGAGTACGCCCAGAACGTGACCGACGTCGACGACCCGCTGCTCGAGCGTGCGACGGCCACCGGCGTCGACTGGCGCGACCTCGCCGAGGAGCAGGTCGAGCTGTTCCGCGGCGACATGGCCGCCCTGCGCGTCCTGCCTCCGCAGCACTACGTCGGAGTCACCGAGACCGTGGATCCCATCGCGGAGGCGGTCGCCCGCCTGGAGCGCGACGGCGTCGCCTACCGCGTCGCTGCTCCGGACGCGGCGGAGGAGGGCGCGAGCGACCTCTACTACGACATCGCCGCGGCCGAGAGCGCCGTCTGGCACCTGGGCAGCGAGAGCCGGCTCGACGCGGAGTCGATGGCCCGCTTCTCGGCGCTGCGAGGGGGCGACCCGGAGCGCGCCGGCAAGCGCGACCCCCTCGATCCGCTGCTCTGGCGGGCCGAGCGCGCCGGCGAGCCCGCCTGGGACGCCGAGGTCGGCCGCGGCCGTCCGGGCTGGCACATCGAGTGCTCGGTGATCGCCCTCGACCGGCTCGGACCCGAGTTCACCCTGCAGGGCGGCGGCAGCGACCTGGTCTTCCCGCACCACGAGTTCAGCGCCGGCCACGCCGCTTCGCTGTCCGGCCGTCCTCTGGCCCGCGCCTACGCGCACGCCGGGATGGTCGCCTACCAGGGCGAGAAGATGAGCAAGTCGCTCGGGAACCTGGTGCTGGTCTCACGTCTGCGGAGCGAGGGCGCGGACCCGCGGGCGATCCGCCTCGCGCTCCTCGCGCACCACTACCGCTCCGACTGGGAGTGGCTGCCCGAGGACCTGCCGTCGGCCGAGGCGCGCCTGGCGCGCTGGGAGTCGGCCCTCGCCGCCGTCGGACCGCGCTCGGCGCTCGAGGTGCTGGCGCAGCTGCGCGAGGCGCTGGCCGACGACCTCGGCACTCCGGCCGCCCTCGCCGTCGTCGACGCCGCACTGACCGAGGGCGTGGACGACCCGTCGCTCCTGCGCGACGCGGTCGACGCCCTGCTCGGGGTGCGCCCGGCCTGAACCCCGTAAGGCTCGAGTCCCGTAAGCCTCGAGTCCCGGACGGCTCGAGTCCCGTCGGGGGCGAGTCCCGTCAGGGCGGCCGGGAGGGTCATCGGCCGGAGCGGTCCCGTGATCGACGACCGTCTCGGACGAGCGGGCGCCGGCGGAGGCTACGGCCGCCAGGGCTCCTCGCCGGAGCGGCCGTCGCCGCGGCGGCGCAGGTAGCGCTCGAACTCCTGGGCGATCGCCTCGCCGCTCGCCTCGGGCGAGTCGACGGTGTCGCGCGCCTGCTCGAGCTGGGCGATGTACGACGCCATCTCCTCGTCCTCGGCGGCGAGGGTGTCGATGCCGCGCTCCCACTCCTCCGCCTCCTCGACGAGGTCGCCGCGGGGGATCGCCAGGCCGACGACCTCCTCGAGCTTCTCGAGCAGCGCCAGCATCGCCTTGGGCGAGGGCGCGTTGTGCACGTAGTGCGGGACGGAGGCCCAGATCGAGACGGCGGGGATGCCGACCTTCTGCGCGGCCTCGCCGATCACGCTGAGGATGCCGACCGGCCCCTCGTAGCTGGAGCGCTCGAGCTCGAACGAGCTCCGCAGCTCCGCGTTCTCGCTCGAGGCGAAGATGGAGATCGGCCGGGTGTGCGGGACGTCGGCGAGCATCGCGCCGAGGAAGACGACGGCGGAGATGTCGATCGCGAGCATGGCGTCGACGACCTCGGCCGCGAAGCTCTTCCAGCTGCGCGAGGGCTCGGTGCCGATCATGAGGTACAGCGCGCTCTCGGCGTCGACCGAGGTGTCGGCCGGGCCGAAGATCTGGGTGCCGGGCCAGGCGAGGCTGCGGCGGCCGTCCTCGCCGATCGAGAGCATGGGGCGGGTGTACTGGAAGTCGTAGTACTGCTCGGCGTCGACGGCGAAGAGGGGCACGTACTCCCCGGCGTCCTTGACCAGCCGCAGCGCGCCGCTGGCGGCGTCCCCGGCGTCGTTCCAGCCCTCGAAGGCCACGACCAGGACGTTCCCCGTGATCACGTTCATAGGCAGGATCTCCGCGTTCGGCTCGATGTGCGGGGAGCGCACACCGCGCCTGTCCCTCCGTCCAGGATAGGACCGCCCCCGGCCCCGCCCGTCCCGTCCGGCGGGATCGGCCGCGCTGTTCGCTCTCGGCCCGCGGCCGGGGAGGGGCGCGGCCCTGCCGGTACCATGGTCGCTCGTGACTCCCGAGACCTCCGCCCGGCCGCTGTCCTCCGAGCCGCTCGGAGGAGCGTCCGCCCCCGCCGCCGTCCTCTGGGACATGGACGGGACGCTCGTCGACACCGAGCCGTACTGGATGGCGTCGGAGCACGCGCTCGTCTCCTCCTTCGGCGGCGTGTGGACCCACGAGGACGCGATGGGACTCGTCGGCTCGGGCCTGCCCGCCGCCGCCCGCATCCTGCAGGGCAAGGGCGTCGACCTCTCCGTCGACGCGATCATCGACCGGATGACCGACGAGGTCGTCGACCAGCTGGCCGTGAGCATCCCGTGGCGACCGGGCGCGCTCGAGCTGCTGCACGCGGTGTCCGAGGCGGGTGTGCCGCAGGCGCTGGTCACGATGTCGATCTCGCGGATGGCCGCGGCCGTCGTGGACCGGATCCCGTTCCCCGCCTTCGCCGCCGTCGTCAGCGGCGACATGGTCGAGCGCAGCAAGCCCCACCCCGAGGCGTACCTCCTCGCCGCGAGCACCCTCGGCGTCGACATCGCCGCCTGCGTCGCGATCGAGGACTCCCTCACGGGCCTCGGCGCGGCCGTCGCCTCCGGAGCCGCGGCGATCGGCGTCCCGCACCAGCTGGAGCTCGACCCCGCCGCCCCCTACGCCCTCTGGCCCACCCTCGCGGGCCGCACCGTCGCGGACCTCGCGACGGTGTCCTCCGAGCACCGCGGCTCCGGCCCGGCCACGACCGAGACGGAGGCCCGCCGATGACCGGTGAGGCACTGCAGCATTCCGGACCCTTCCGCGCGGGGGACCGCGTCCAGCTGACGGGACCCAAGGGGCGGATGAACACCATCACGCTCGTTCCCGGCAAGGTGTTCCACACGCACCGGGGCGGCATCGAGCACGACACGGTGATCGGGCTGCCCGACGGCTCGGTGGTGACCAACACCGTCGGCGTCGAGCACCTCGCGCTGCGCCCTCTCCTCGCCGACTTCGTGATGTCGATGCCCCGCGGCGCGGCGATCGTGTACCCGAAGGACGCGGCCCAGATCCTCGCCCTCGCCGACGTCTTCCCCGGCGCCCGCGTGGTCGAGGCCGGTGTCGGCTCCGGCGCGCTCTCGCTCTGGCTGCTGCGGGCGGTGGGTCCGACCGGCCGGCTGTCGTCGTTCGAGCGGCGCGAGGAGTTCGCGGATGTCGCACGGGCGAACATCGAGACCTTCCTCGGCTACACGCCCGACAACTGGAGGGTCACCGTCGGCGACCTCGTCGAGGCGCTGCCCGGCACGGTCCCGTCCGGCGAGGCCGACCGCGTCGTGCTCGACATGCTCGCGCCCTGGGAGTGCCTCGACGTCGCCGCCGAGGCTCTCACGCCCGGGGGAGTGCTCCTCTGCTACGTGGCCACCGTCACGCAGCTCTCGCGGACGGCGGAGGCGATCCGCGCCTCGGGCCTGTTCACGAACCCGTCGTCGAACGAGACCATGGTCCGCGGCTGGCACGTCGAGGGCCTCGCGGTCCGGCCGGACCACCGGATGATCGGCCACACCGGCTTCCTCATCACCGCTCGTCGGCTCGCTCCGGACACCGTGCTCCCCGAGCTCAAGCGCCGCCCGTCGAAGACGGACTTCAGCGACGAGGACGTGGAGGCCTGGACCCCCGGCGCGCTCGGCGAGCGCGCCGTGAGCCCCAAGAGCCTGCGCAAGCGGGTCCGCGAGTCCGCCACCAGCGCCGAGCTCTCCCGGGCCCGCGGGTTCGGCGAGGAGACCGCGGAGCCCGACGACGAGGGCATCCTCTAAGCTGATCCCGGCCTCCGGGCCGTCTCCACCCCGGGCGTCACCGCTCCCCTTCTCTCGAATCGAGGACCCGTGCGCAGGACCACCGCGCTCATCGCCGGCATCGGCATCGTCGCCGCTCTCACCGGATGCACCGCGTCCTCCTCGCAGTCGGACTGCGACGCTCCGTTCTCCTCCGGCGACTCCTCGGCGGCGGTCAGCGCCACGGGCGACTTCGGAGCGAAGCCGGACGTCAGCGTCCCGACGCCGCTGAAGGCGGACGGCACGCAGGTCAGCACCCTCATCGAGGGCTCGGGCGCACCGCTCGAGAAGGGCCAGCTCGTCACCATCGACTACACCCTGGTCAACGGAGCGGACGGCACGGTCCTCGAGACCTCGCCCTACGACGGGTCGAGCACCGCCCGCTTCGGCGTCGGCGGAGCCGGGCTCGTCGGCCTGAACGAGGGCCTCCTCTGCACGCAGGTCGGCTCGCGCGTCGCCATCGCGATCGCCCCCGAGGACGGCTTCGGCCAGTCCTCGTCGCAGCTCGGCATCTCGGAGGACGACACGCTCGTGCTCGTCGCGGACGTCCGCGAGGCCTCCCTGGCCCGCGCGAACGGCGCCGCCCAGCCCGCGCCCGACGGCTTCCCGACGGTGACGCTCGGCGACGACGGACGCCCGGGGCTCGCGAAGCCCTCCGGCGACGCGCCGACCGACCTCCGCATCGCCCAGCTCAAGAAGGGCGACGGCGACGTCGTCGCCGAGGGCGACCAGGTCGTCGTGGCCTACACCGGCTGGCAGTGGAGCGACGGGAAGGTGTTCGACTCCAGCTGGGAGAAGGGCGCTCCCGCCGTCTTCACGGCCGCCGACGGCTCGACCACCCAGGGCGGAGTCATCGCCGGATTCGCCGACGCCCTCATCGGCCAGCCCGTCGGATCCCAGGTCATCGCGGTCATCCCGCCGGACCAGGGCTACGGCGACCAGGGCTCCCCCCAGGGCGGGATCCCCGGCGGCGCGACGCTGATCTTCGTCGCCGACATCCTCGGAAAGGTCTGACCGAGCCCGGCCCTAGACTGGAGGGCGTGCCTTCCGACGCCCCGTCCTCGAGCCGCGTCCCGGCCGAGGAGCGTCTGTTCAACCTCGTTCTCGCGCTCGTCGCGGCCGAGAACGGACTGACGAAGGCCGACGTCCTCTCCACGGTGCAGGGCTACCGGCAGCGGGTCGGCCGAGGCGACCGGACCTCGCTCGAGCGCCAGTTCGAGCGCGACAAGGACGACCTGCGCGAGCTGGGCATCCCGATCGAGACGGTCGACGCCCCGGGCGACCCGGGCAACACCCAGACCGTCCGGTACCGCATCGCGAAGCGCAGCTACGACCTCCCGGCCGACCTGACCTTCGATCCGGAGGAGCTCGCGCTGCTCCGCCTGGCCGGGGCGGTCTGGCGCGAGGGGACGCTCTCGGCGGAGTCGCGGCGCGCGCTGATCAAGCTGCGCTCGATCGGGGTCGAGTCCGTCGACCCCGTCATCGGCATCAGCCCCTCGATCCGGGTCCGCGAGGCCTCGTTCGAGCCGCTGAACGCCGCGCTCGACCGCGGCCAGGTCGTCCGCTTCCCCTATCTGAAGCCCGGCGGCGAGGAGCCGCGCATGCGCACCGTGCAGCCCCGCGCCCTGGTGAACCACCAGGGGCGCTGGCACCTCCACGGCTGGGACGAGGGCGCCGAGGGCACGCGGACCTTCCTCCTGTCGCGGATCGTCGGGCCGGTCGCGTCCACCGGCCGCACCGCGCCTCCCGCGGCGGGGGACCACGCGGCGACCGCTCTCGCCCAGCTCGACGAGATCCTGCAGCGCAACAGCGCGCTCCTGCGCGTCGCCCCCGACTCCGACGCCGCCCTCCGTCTCGGCGGGCGTGCCGAGGCCGAGGGCGAGGGCCAGGGCCTGCTGCGCCTGCACTACACCGACCCGGACGTGCTCGCGGACGAGCTCGCCGGTCACGGTCCCGAGGTGCGGGTGCTCGAGCCGGAGGAGCTCCGCCGACGCGTCCTCGACCGCCTCCGCCGCACCCTGGACGACCATGGAGGGGATTCTCGTGGCTAGACCCCGCTCCCTGCAGGCGCGCGACCGCCTGGCCGTCCTCCTCTCCCTCGTTCCCTACCTGCTCGACCGGGGACGCGTCTCCGTCGCCGAGGTCGCCGCGCACTTCGAGATCCCGGAGGAGGAGGTGCGCCGCGCGGTGCGACTCATCGCCGTCTCGGGCATCCCCGGCGAGACCGCGCAGTACCAGGCGAACGACCTCTTCGACATCGGCTGGGACGACTTCGAGGAGAACGACCACGTCGTCCTCACCCACCAGGTCGCGATCGACGACTCGCCGAGGTTCTCGGCGCGGGAGGCCGCCGCCCTCATCGCCGGCATGCAGTACCTCGCAGCGCTGCCCGAGAACCAGGGCAACGACCGGATCGCCTCGCTGATGGGGAAGCTCGCACGCGGCGCCTCCTCGGCCCCGAGCGCGGTCGCGGTCTCGCGCGGCACGGGCGCGGACAGCGCTGTGGCGCTCCTGCGGACAGCGATGGGCTCGGCGACGCAGGTCGCTTTCGACTACCGCAGCGCCCGCGGCGAGACCGAGTCCCGGCTCGTCGACCCCTTCGTGCTCGAATCGGTCGATCGGGACTGGTACCTGCGCGGATGGGACCACCTCCGCGAGGGCGTCAGGACGTTCCGGGTCGACAGGATGCGCTCCCTCCGCGACACGGGGACGCCGATCGTCCGGCGCCGCAACGAGGTGACCTTCTCGGAACGGCTCTTCGAGGCCTCCGCCTCCGATCTCGTCGTGGACCTGCGCGTCGCCCCCAGCGCCGTCGTGCTGCTGGGCGACTACGCGGCCGACGCCGAGTTCCCCGATCCCGTGCCGGGGGAGGAGGACCACGGTGTCCTCGTCCGTCTCCGCGTCGCCCATCTGGAGGGACTGACGCGCCTGGTGGCGTCGTTGGCGGGTCTCGTCACCGTGGTGGCACCCCCCGAGGCGCGCTCCGCGGTCGCGCACTGGGCGGCCTCCGCGCTCGCCGCGAACGAGGGGGAGCCGTCGTGACCTGGTGGTCGTGGATCCTGATCTGGCTCGGCCTCGCGCTGGGGGCTCTGACGATGCTGGTCCTCTTCGCCCTCTCCTACTGGCGCAAGGGGAAGGTGCTCCTCGGACAGCTGTCCGAGGTCACCGCGAAACTCGAGGCACTGAGTCCTGGAGTGACGGACGACCTGCCGCCCCGGCCGTCCTCGTCGCTGTTCGCCGATCGCGACGACGTGAGGCGTGCGCACGAGGGCCGGCGTGACGCACGTCGCGACAGGATCGATCTCCGCCGGTCAGAACGGGTCGAACGGGGTAAGCTCCTCGTACACCGCAACCGACAAGTGAAGTGAGTCTGCAATGTTCGCTGGCCTCCAGGGGTGGCACCTCCTCATCATCCTCGCCGTGATCCTCCTCCTGTTCGGTGCGCCCAAGCTCCCGCAGCTGGCCCGCAGTGTCGGGCAGTCGATGCGGATCTTCAAGAGCGAGGTCAAGACCATGAAGGACGAGGACGGCACCGAGCGCCGTGAGTCGACCGAGGGGACCACCGGCACCGTCGCCGGATCCACCGGCACGACCACCGGCACCGGCACCACCACGCCGCCCGAGTCCCCGCTCAAGTAATGACGTCCGTGGCACCGAAGAAGCCACGGACGAAGCGGACGAAGAACCCCGACGGGCGCATGTCGCTCGGGGCGCACCTCGTCGAGCTTCGCAACAGGCTCTTCAAGTCGGCGATCGCGATCGTCATCGCGTGCGTCGCGGGGTGGTTCGTCTCGGAGTGGGTCTTCGAGGCCCTCAAGGCTCCGATCTCCGAGGTGGCCTCCACCCAGGGCAAGGAGGCGATCCTCAACTTCCCGACGATCGCCGGTGCCTTCGACCTGCGGCTGCAGATCGCCATCACGGTGGGCATCGTCCTGGCAAGCCCGGTCTGGCTCTACCAGATCTGGGCGTTCCTCGTCCCGGGCCTGACCCGTAAGGAGATGCGGTACGGCCTCGGCTTCATCCTCACCGCCATCCCGCTGTTCTTCGCGGGCTGCGCGGCCGGCTGGTTCGTGTTCCCGCACATCGTGGAGCTCCTGACGAGCTTCACCGGCAGCAACGCGGCGAGCTTCCTCGACGCCAAGATCTACTACGAGTTCGTTCTCAAGCTCGTGCTGGTCGTCGGCATCGCCTTCGTGCTGCCCGTCTTCCTGGTGCTCCTCAACTTCCTCGGCATCCTCCCCGGCATGCTGATCCTCAAGTCGTGGCGCATCGCGATCATGGCGATCGTGCTCTTCACGGCGATCGCGACCCCCGCGGCCGACCCGATCTCGATGTTCCTCCTGGCCATCCCGATCATCTTCCTGTTCTTCCTCGCCTGCGGGATCGCGATCCTGCACGACCGGCGCGCCGCCAAGCGCCAGCTGGTGTTCGACGGCAGCCCCTCCGACCTGCCCGCGTGATCGGACCGTCTCCCGCCGAGCGGTTCGCCGCGTTCCGGACGCGCCAGGGCCACGCGAGGGTCGAGGCGTTCCGCTCGATCCTCGCGTTCGACCTCGACCCCTTCCAGTACGAGGCCTGCAGCGCTCTCGACGACGGCCACAGCGTCCTCGTCGCCGCGCCCACCGGCGCCGGCAAGACGGCGGTGGCCGAGTTCGCGATCCACCTGGCCATGCAGGACCCGACGGCCAAGGTCTTCTACACGACGCCGATGAAGGCGCTGAGCAACCAGAAGTTCCAGGAGTTCGTCGAGGACTACGGAGCCTCCGAGGTCGGCCTGCTGACCGGCGACTCCAACGTCAACGCGCGCGCCCGCATCGTCGTGATGACGACCGAGGTGCTGCGCAACATGCTGTACGCCGACTCGGACCTCCTGCGCGACCTCGCCTACGTCGTGATGGACGAGGTGCACTACCTCGCCGACCGCTTCCGCGGCGCCGTCTGGGAGGAGGTCATCATCCACCTCCCGCAGCGCGTGCGGCTGGTCTCGCTCAGCGCGACCGTGTCGAACGCCGAGGAGTTCGGCGACTGGCTCCAGACCGTCCGGGGCGAGACCGAGGTCATCGTCTCCGAGGAGCGCCCCGTCCCGCTCGACCAGCACGTCCTGGTGGGCGGCAAGCTGGTCGACCTCTTCGACTCCTCCGGACGGGCGGCGACGAACCGGGTGAACCCCGAGCTCGCCCGCATGACCCAGGGCGGCTCCCGGGTCGAGCGCGGCGGCCGAGGCGGCCGCAACGGCCGAGGCGGTCGCGGCCGCTACCCGGAGCAGCGCACCGAGGAGCTCGTGCTGCGCTCGGAGGTCGTCGAGATCCTCCGCGGCAAGAACCTCCTCCCCGCGATCTTCTTCGTCTTCAGCCGTGCGGGCTGCGACCAGGCCGTGCGCCAGGTGCTGCGGTCGGGCGTGCGCCTCACCGAGCGCCACGAGCGCGACGAGATCCGCGCGATCGTCGAGGAGCGGTGCCGGACGATCCGCGACGAGGACCTCGCGGTGCTCGGCTACTGGGAGTGGCTCGACGGACTCCAGCGGGGCGTCGCCGCGCACCACGCCGGGATGCTCCCCGCCTTCAAGGAGATCGTCGAGGAGCTGTTCCTGCGCCGGCTCGTGCGGGTGGTCTTCGCGACCGAGACGCTCGCGCTCGGCATCAACATGCCGGCCCGCACGGTCGTCCTCGAGAAGCTCGAGAAGTTCAACGGCGAGGCGCGCGTCCCGATCACACCGGGGGAGTACACCCAGCTCACCGGCCGGGCGGGCCGACGCGGCATCGACGTCGAGGGCCACTCGGTGATCCAGTGGCGCGGCGGGATGGACCCTCAGGCGGTCGCGTCCCTCGCCTCCCGGCGGACCTACCCGCTCAACTCCAGCTTCCGCCCCAGCTACAACATGGCCGCGAACCTGATCGAGCAGTTCGGGCGGGTGCGCACGCGCGAGATCCTCGAGTCGTCGTTCGCGCAGTTCCAGGCCGACCGGTCCGTCGTCGATCTCGCCCGCCGGGTCCGCCAGCAGGAGGAGTCGATGGCGGGCTACGTCACGGCGATGCAGTGCCACCTGGGCGACTTCGAGCAGTACGCGGCGATCCGCCGTGAGATCGGCGACCTCGAGCGCCGGGGCGCGGTGCGCGGCGAGTCGGCCTCCCACGCCGAGCGCGAGAAGCGCCAGGCACAGCTCACGAGCCTGCGGCGTCGGATGAAGGCGCACCCGTGCCACGCCTGCTCCGACCGCGAGCAGCACGCGCGCTGGGCCGAGCGCTGGTGGAAGCTGCGCCGCGAGACCGACGAGATCGAGCGCCAGATCCGCTCGCGCACCGGCGCCGTCGCCCGCATCTTCGACCACATCACGGACGTGCTGCTCGAGCTCGGCTACTTCCGCCGGGACGAGGTCGGCGAGCTCTCGCTGACGCCCAACGGTCGCACGCTCCGCCGGATCTACGGGGAGCGGGACCTGCTCGTCGCCGAGTGCCTCCGGAAGCAGGCGTGGACGGAGCTCGATCCGGCCGGCCTCGCGGCGATGGCGTGCTGCCTGGTCTTCGAGCCGCGACGCGAGGAGGGGACGCTCGGCGAGCAGTTCCTGCCCCGCGGCGCGTTCCCCGAGGCGCTGGAGAGGACCCAGCTTCTGTGGGCCCGGCTCGACGACGTCGAGCGGGAGCACCGCCTGCCGGGCAGCAACCCGATCTCGACGAGCCTGGCGCTGTCGATGAACATGTGGGCCAAGGGCATGCCGCTCGACATGGTGCTCCGCGAGTCCGACATGGCCGCCGGCGACTTCGTGCGCTGGGCGAAGCAGACCATCGACCTCCTCGACCAGCTCTCCGTCGTCGCCGAGGGCAAGGTCGGCCGCGCGGCCCGGACCGCCCTCGACCTGGTCCGCCGCGGCATCGTCGCGTACTCGACGGTCGCATGACGCCGATCGCTCCTCCGCCCGACGGGCGGACCGTTCCGCTGTGGGTGGCGCTGCCCCTCGCCGCCCTCGGCGGCGCCGTGCTCGACCGCGGCTTCCCCGACTCCGACGTCTGGCCGCTGGCGATCGTGGGCGCCGCGGCGATCCTGTTCGCGCTGGCGGGGCGCGGCTTCTGGAGCGGGAGCCTCGTCGGCCTCGTCGGCGGAGCGGTCTTCTGGGGCGTCCACATCGAGTGGCTGACCCTCTACCTCGGCCCGGTCCCGTGGGCGGCCCTCGCCGGCCTGCAGGCGATCTTCTTCGCGCTCTCCGCGGGGCTGATGGCGGTCGTCTCCACGCGCGGCCACCGCGTCTGGACGGGACCGCTCGGCCGGATGGTCGGCCTCCCCGCCCTCCTGGCGGCGCTCTGGATCGGGCGCGAGTCGATCACCAGCGTCTGGCCCTACGGCGGCTTCGCCTGGGGCCGCCTCGCGATCTCGCAGTCCCTCGGCCCGCTCGCCGGTCTCGCGGCGTGGATCGGCTTCGCCGGCCTCGGCTTCGTGGTGGTGTTCCTCGCGGCCGTGCTCGCGCAGGCCGTCCGCGAGATGTCCGTCCCGGCCTCCTCTCGCGTCAGCGCTCTCGCCGGCTTCGCGATCGTGGCGCTGGTGTTCCCCGCCTGGCCGGCACCCACGGAGGGCACGACCCGGATCGCCGCCGTCCAGGGCGACTCCGATGCGGGCCTGTTCTCGCAGAGCTACCGTGGGCAGATCCTCGAGGACCACACCTCGGCGACGCTGCCGATCCTCGACCAGGACGTCGACATGGTGGTGTGGCCCGAGAACGGCGTCGACATCGATCCGACCCGGAACGCCCAGTCGGCCGCCGTCCTCGACTACCTCAGCCGGACGATGGACGCGCCGTTCATCGTGGGCACGATCACGAACCCCTCGGACGACGTCTTCTACAACAGCTCGCTGCTCTGGAAGGCGGGGGAGGGGGCGACGCAGGTCTACGACAAGGTGCACCCCGTGCCGTTCGCCGAGTACATGCCGGACCGGGCGTTCTGGCGGATGTTCGCTCCGGACCTGGTCGACCTGGTGAGCCGCGACTACTCGATCGGCACCCGTCCCAACGTCTTCGACGTGAACGGCGTGCTCGCAGGCATCGCGATCTGCTTCGACATCTCGGACGACGCGCTGACGAACGCGATGGTCGACGGGGGTGCCCAGGTCATCCTCGGGCAGACCAACAACGCCGACTTCGGCCGGACCGACGAGAGCGTCCAGCAGCTCGCGATCGCTCGCCTGCGGGCCATCGAGACCGGGCGCAGCGTGGTCAACATCTCGACCGTCGGGACGAGTGCGATCATCGGGCCGGACGGCTCGACGATCGACTCCCTGACATGGTTCGAGCCGGGTGCCATGGTGGACGAGGTCCCCCTCAGCTCCACCACGACCCCGGCTCTGGTGTGGGCGCGAGACCTCGGCTGGTACTTCCTGGCCGCCGGTCTCATCGGCATGGTCTCGTTCGTCCTCAGGACGCGCGAGCCGCGACGCCGTTCCCGCTGACCGGCGCTACGCGCCGATCTTGTGCTCGCCGCGCCTGGCGCGCAGATAGGCGAGCCGCTCCTCGAGCAGCTCCTCCAGCTCCGCGCGGGTCCGACGCTCGAGCAGCATGTCCCAGTGGGTGCGCGGAGCCTTCTGCTCGCCCTTGTCCACGACGACCGGCTTCGAGTCCACCATCAGAGTGGCCTCGTGACCGCAGGAGCGGCACTCCCAGGTCTCCGGTGCTTCCGCGTCGGCCGAGAACACCATGTCGGTGTCGTGGCCGCAGTTCGCGCAGTGGTACTCGTACGTCGATCGCGGGGAGAAGACGACGCCTTCTTCGCTCTGCAGGCTCTGGGATCCGAGCCGCATTCCTCGCAAGCTTCGATCTGCCATTGTGTGGTCTCCTCTCGCTGTGCTTCCCCAGTGTCAACGTCGTACCTGGAGGTGGTCTTCCCGTCCCTGCCATTGCCAGAGAATCCTCAGGTCGGAGGCGTATTCCGCGGCTCCTGAGGGCGTGGCCGACGGGCGCTGAGGAAGGCGTCGACGGCCGCTCGGGCGAGGTCGGTGCGGTCGGTCACGAGCCCGTCGATCCCGAGCGCGAGGAGCTGCTCCATCTGCTCCGGATCGTCGATGGTCCAGAGGTGGATCTCGCAGCCGGTCACCCGCAGCCGGGCGAGGATCCGCGGCTCGGCGACGCGGAGGCCGAGCGCGCGCTCGGGCACCTGGAGCGCGTTGATGCCGCGGAGAGCGAGACGCACGGGGAGGGCGGCGCCGAGGTGGGCGGCGACCAGGGCGACGACGAAGCGGACCGCCGACGCCGAGGTCGCGGCGCCGGGAAGACGGCGGAGGGCCGCTGCTCGACGGATCTCGGAGAACGAGGTGATCAGGACGCGCTCCGCGGCGGTGGCGCCGGACACCGCCGCGACGACCGGGTCGATCGCGTCCCGCGACTTCACGTCGACATTGAAGCGCGCGCGGGGGAGTGCGGCGAGGGCCTGCTCGAGAGAGGCGAGCCGGGCGCCGCCCGCCAGTCGGAGGTCGGCGAGTTCCTCCCACCGGGTGGCGGCGACGACGTGGCGGCGGCCGGAGCGGTCGATCACCTCGGCGTCGTGGACGAGCACGGCGACCCCGTCGAGGGAGGCGCGCGCGTCCGTCTCGAGGAGGTCCGCACCCGCGGCGAGGGCGCGTTCGAAGGCGGCGAGCGTGTTGCCCTCGGCCTGCGGGCCGAACCCGCGATGCGCGATCACCCGGGGGGTCGGCCCGCTCAGGGCGAGGGGTCGCTCAGGGGTGCGCATCGCGGACCGGGTCCGCGGCTAGACGGCCGGCGGCGGGGGAGCGGGCGCCGAGCCGGGGGCTCCGTCGGTCGTCGCGGGCGCCACGGGGGCGGACGTGTCGGATCCGGGCTCGACAGGAGTGGATTCGACGGACCCGGATGCGGCAGGCGCGGACGCCGCAGGCGCCGACGGGGGTGCCGCGTCCTGCGGGCGGACCGCCGGGGCGGACTGGCCGCGCTGGCCGAGCGCGCCCCCGATGCCCTTCAGCGCCTCGGTGAGCTCGCTCGGGATGACCCAGAGCTTGTTCGCGCTGCCCTCGGCGATCTTGGGGAGCGTCTGGAGGTACTGGTAGGCGAGGAGCTCGCTGTCGGGGCGGCCCTCGTGGATGGCGTGGAAGACGGTGGTGATCGCCTTGGCCTCACCCTCGGCCCGCAGGACCGCCGCCTTCGCCTGGCCCTCCGCAGCGAGGATCGCGGCCTGGCGCTGACCCTCGGCGTTCAGGATCTGGGACTGCTTCGTGCCCTCGGCGGTGAGGATCACGGCTCGACGGTCGCGCTCGGCGCGCATCTGCTTCTCCATCGAGTCCTGGATGGAGAGGGGCGGGTCGATGGCCTTGAGCTCCACGCGTCCGACGCGGATGCCCCACTTGCCGGTGGCCTCGTCGAGGACGATGCGCAGCTGCCCGTTGATGTTGTCGCGGGAGGTCAGCGCCTCCTCGAGGTTCAGGCCGCCGACGACGTTGCGGAGCGTGGTGGTGGTCAGCTGCTCGACCGCGCCGAGGTAGTTGGCGATCTCGTAGGTCGCCGCCCGGGCGTCCGTCACCTGGAAGTAGACGACCGTGTCGATCGAGACGACGAGGTTGTCCTCCGTGATCACGGGCTGGGGCGGGAACGAGACGACCTGCTCGCGCAGATCGATCAGCGGGCGGACCCGGTCGATGAACGGCACGACGAGATTGAGGCCCGGCAGCAGGGTCTTGTGGTACTTGCCGAGGCGCTCCACGACCCCGGCGGTGGCCTGGGGGATGATGCGGACCGCTCGGAAGAGGACGACCAGGGCGAAGAGGACGACGGCGGCGACGACGACGATCGTCACGACGGAGGACGGTGTCACGGTGTGCTCCTTTCGGCGGGGACGACGACCGCGGTCGCGCCCTCGATGGCGGTGACGACGACTCTCTCGCCGACTCCGAGTGTGCGGTCCTCGACGAGCGGGGACAGGCGGACGGTCCAGGTCTCGCCGTTGGCGAGCTTGACCTGGCCGGCTCCGGGGCCGGCGAGGACGACGCTGCCGGAGAGCCCGAGGAGAGCGTCCGCTCCGCTGGGGGTGGGATCCCCGCCCCGTTTCAGCAGCCGCAGCAGCGGCGGCCGGACGGTGAACAGCAGGAGGGCGGCGAGGACGGCCGCGACGGGGACCTGGACCCAGAAGGGAGCCCCGACCAGCCCGGTCAGCAGTCCGCCGATGCTGCCGACGGCGAGCATCAGGAACGTGAACTCGAGGGTGATCATCTCGACGATCACGAAGATGAGGATCAGCGCGAGCCAGAGGATCCACGCGTACTGGGTGACAGCGTCCATGCTGTGTGCTCCTTCCCCTCGACGAGCATTCCCAGGCTATCAACGCCCCCCGGACGAGGGCTGGGAGAGGGGGTGCGCCGACGGTCTCGAGGCCCTTGGTAGACTCCTCCGTCGGGCCGTGGCCCGTCATCGTGCCCGATCCGGTCTCCGAGCCGGCGTTCTGGAGGAATACCCGTGTCCAATCCCCTCGCCCCCGGCTCCTTCGACGGCAAGCGCGCTCTCGTCACCGGGTCGTCCCGCGGCATCGGCGCCGACACGGTCCGCTACCTGGCCGAGGCCGGAGCCCGCGTCGTCGTCAACTACCGCTCGAAGGCGCCGCGCGCCGACAAGCTCGTCGCGCAGATCGTCGAGGCCGGCGGCACCGCCGTCGCCGTCGGCGCCGATCTCACCGACGCCGACTCGCGCGCCGAGCTCTTCTCCCGCATCGAGAAGGAGTACGGAGGACTGGACGTGCTCGTCCTGAACGCCTCCGGCGGCATGGAGAGCAACATGGGGGAGGACTACGCGATGGTCCTCAACCGCGACTCGCAGGTCGCCGTGCTCGACGCGGCGCTGCCGCTGCTCTCCGAGGGCTCCCGTGTCGTGTTCGTCACGAGCCACCAGGCGCACTTCATCCGGACCACGCCCACGATGCCCGAGTACGAGCCCGTCGCGCTCTCCAAGCGCGCCGGCGAGGACGCCCTGCGCGAGCGGATCGGTGAGCTCGCCGAGCGCGGGATCGAGTTCGTCGTCGTCTCGGGCGACATGATCGAGGGCACCATCACCGCGACCCTGCTGGAGCGCGCGAACCCGGGCGCGATCAGCTCGCGTCGCGAGTCGGCCGGCAAGCTCTACAACGTGCAGGAGTTCGCGGCCGAGGTCGCTCTGGCGGCCGTCGAGCCGATCCCCGCGGACAACACCCGCCTCGTCGGCGACATCTCCGACTTCGCCTGATCCTCTCCAGGGGCTGACGCCGGCGCACGGGTCTGGGCTCCTCGACGGATGGCCCCTGTGGACGGCAATGGACCGGCATCGGGGGAGTCCGATGCCGTCGTGGGCGAAGTCCGTTCGTCGGCGGACACCGGGCGGCGTGAGCATCCTTCTCGATGCAGCCGCGGTGATGGTGAACCTGCGGGAGCGCTCGCAGGACCTCAGACGCTCGTTCCGGCGGGCGCCCGAGAGGACCAGGCCGACGACGGCGTCCGCGGCACGGTGACCGTCGATCCGCGGCTGCGGCTGGTCACGCGCTTCGACACTCCGACCGAGACGTGCTGGTACGAGGACGTCGAGGCGTGGGTGGAGCATTCGCCGATCCGCTGATGACGTTCCGGACCGTCGGGCGGCCTCAGTCCCGGTCCGTCCGGCCCTTCAGCCGTTATCCGATAATGCACATTATGTCAGTTCGACCGAAGTCCCGTTCTGCAGGGATGGCGATCGGCTCCCCTCAACGCTCCTGCGACAGGACGTCATCGATCGCCGCCGCGCTCCGATGGCAGACCGGGCGCTTCGACGGTGAGGCCTCGGATCACCGCGGCGACGACCAGGCGCTGCGTGAGTTCGGCGCTGGTGTCCACGGGCCACTGGCTCACCGACCCGACGTGCGCCGCGACGACCGCCTTCGCCAGGACGGCGGACTCGACGGCGGGGACGCGGCCGTGCACGGCGGCGAGGGCGGCGAAGCGCTCGCCCAGCTCGCGCGAGACGCGGTCGTCGTCGATCATCATCCGCTCGGCGAACTCCGGGTCCGCGGCAGCGCGTGCCAGGAGCACCGACCGCAGGGAGAACCACTCGCGGCTGGACGGGAGCGCGTCGAGGAGGGAGCGTACGGCGCCGTCGAGGGTCGCCGCGCGGTGCTCCTCCTGCAGCTGGACGTCGAGGGCCTCCTGCAGGCTCCCCCACACTCTCGCGGCCTGCTCCTCGTGGAGTGCGAGGAAGAGCTGGTCGACACCGGCGAAGTTCGAGTAGAACGCGCCGCGGGTGAAGCCCGCCTGCGCGCAGATGTCCTCGACGCGCTGGCCGATGGTGCCGGTGCTCTCGAAGAGCTCGGCGGCCGCCGCGAGGAGACGTCGTCGCGTCTCGCTCCTCCGCCGGACCGGAGCCTGCTCGCCTGTGACCACGCCCCCAGCCTATTCGGATCCTTGCGCTGAATGGTACTTTTCAGTACGTTTCGTTGTCAATGCATACCGTATCGAGAACTGGAACGCCCGAACCTCGACGGCGACGGTCCCCGTGGCTGCCGACCGCGACCGTCGTGCTCATCGGGGCGGTCCTCGCCTGGCTGAACCGGGTGGAGTGGTGGGGGTGGGTCGTCGTCGCGGCGGCCGCGGTCCTGATCGCGGCCGCCGCGAGGAGCTGGCGGCACCGGCACTGGATGCTGCGTACGGCGGCCTGGATCGCGTCCGCAGGGCTCGTCGGAGCCGTCGCCCTCGCCGCGGGTCCTCTCCCGGCGACGCGGACGCTCGCCGGTCCGCACACCGCCCCGGTCACGACCCGGCAGGGCGACGTCGTCGGTGTGCACGACGCCGCGGCCGGGGTCGACGCCTTCGCGGGGATCCCCTACGCCGCTCCCCCGGTCGGCCCGCTGCGTTGGGAGGCGCCCCGCCCGGCCCCGCAGCGGTCGGCGACCCTCGTGGCCGACGACTTCGGCCCCTCCGCCGTTCAGCCGGAGCCGACGTTTTTCTCCCGAGCGGCGACCCGCGTGCTCGACCTGCCGCTGGAGGAGACGCTCCTCAGCGGGTACGCGACGGACGAGGACAGCCTCCGCCTGAACATCTGGACGCCGGTCGGCGGGGCGGGCGACTCCAGCCCGGTCCTCGTCTACCTCCACGGCGGCGCGTTCGTCTCGGGGTCCGGCGCCCTCCCCGCCTACGACGGCGCGGCGCTCGCCTCCCGGGGCGCGGTGGTCGTCACCGTCGCCTACCGTCTGGGCGTCCTCGGTTTCCTCGCCGGTGATGTGCTCGGCGGCGGCACCCCGGGGAATCAGGGACTGCTCGACCAGGTCGCCGCTCTGCAGTGGGTGCAGGACAACATCGCCGCTTTCGGCGGGGACCCGGGGCGGGTGACGGTCGCCGGCCAGTCCGCAGGCTCCGGCAGCGCCTGCATCCTCGGGGCCTCGCCCCTCGCGGCCGGCCTCCTCCACGGGATCATCGGGGAGAGCGGAGGATGCCTGGGGTCGGCGGGAGACCGCGAGGCCGGCGACCTCTACGACGACGCCGCCACCGCACGGGAGGCGGCTGCGCGCCTGAGCGAGGCGCTCGGCGGGGCGAGCCTCGCCGAGATGAGGGCCCTGCCGGCCGAGCGCATCGTCACGGCCGCCGCTGGCCTCTCGCAGCACTGGTGGCCCTCGATCGACGGTGTCGTCCTCCCCGACACGCCGCTCGCCGTCTACGAGGCCGGTCGGCAGAACGACGTCCCCCTCCTGCTCGGCAGCAACTCCGACGAGACCTCGCTCGATCTGCTGGGAGGCGTCGACCCGGATCCGAACGCCTACGAGCAGGAGGTGCGCCGGGAGCACGGAGACGACGCAGACCGATTCCTCGCGCTGTACCCGGGTGCCGTCGAGGACCAGGTCGTCGACTCCCGGCTGCGCGCCGGCAGCGACCGGACGATGACCGCCCCGATGCGGCTCTGGGCGCTGACGGCCGCCCGGACCGGGCGGGCGGGCGTCCACGCCTACATCTTCACGCGCACTCCCCCGGAGAGAGGACTCGAGCGGTTCGGCGCGTACCACGGCGCCGAGGTGATGTACGCGTACGGGAACCTCGGGGCGGACGGCGACGCCGACTACACGGACGTCGACCGCCGGCTCGAGCAGGAGATGACTGCGCGCTGGCTCGCATTCGTCTCCCACGGCGATCCGGACGCCGCCGGCCGCGAGCGGTGGCCGGCCGTCCAGGAGGATCCGGACAGCGTGCTCGAGTTCGGCGACGTCGTCCGGGTCGCCGAGCGCCCGTCCCCCGACGCGGTCGACTTCTGGCTCGAGGGGACGGGCTGACGCGGGGGCGCTCCTCGCGGCGGAACCTCCGGACAGCGGGGAGCCTCCGCTCAGAGCTGCCCGACGAGGTGCGCCTGCCGACCGTCGCGCGCGAAGACCGGGATGACGGCCAGGGGCGCGTCGGCGACGATCCACTGCCCGCCCTCGTGCTCGGCGCCCGTCGAGAGCTCCGTCCACCGCGCCCCGGCGGGCAGGTAGACCCGTCGGGAGACGGCTCCGGCGTGCGTGACCGGAGCCACCAGCAGGTCCGATCCGAAGAGGTACTGGTCGGCCAGATCCCAGGCCTCCGGGTCCCCCGGGAACTCGTGGAACACCGCGCGCAGCACGGGCTGGCCCAGCTCGTGCGCCTCCCGCATCGCCTCGCGCGTGTACGGGCGCAGGGTCTCGCGCAGATGCAGCAGGCGGGTGAGGATCGGCGTCGCCTCCTCGCCGAAGCTCCACACCTCGTTCGCGGCTCCGGTCGCGGCGCGGCGGCTCCCGTCGGCGGCCGTGACCGGGGCCGACGGCGCGCGGTCGCCGTGCAAGCGCATCACGGGGCTGAACGCGCCGAACTGGAACCAGCGCACGAGGAGCTCACGGAACTCCGGATCCGACGGGTCTCCCCCGGCGAATCCTCCGATGTCGGTCGTGAACCACGGGATCCCCGCGACGCCCATGTGGATGCCGGCCGTGATCTGGTGGCGCAGGTCCGCGAAGGTCGAGTGGATGTCGCCCGACCACACGAGCGCGCCGTAGCGCTGACTGCCCGCCCACGCGGTGCGGACGAGGTTGACGATCGCGGCCTCCCCGCCCTCGCTCTGCCCCTCGAAGAAGCCGCGGGAGAACGCCTGCGGGTAGAGGTTGCCGACCTGGACGGCGGGACCGGCGGCGTAGCGGTAGTTGTCGAAGTCGTAGACGCCGTACTCGGGCTCGGCCTCGTCGAGCCAGAAGAGCCGGATCCCGTGCTCGCCGTAGTTGCGCCGGCACGCCTCCCAGACGAACCTCCGGGCGGCGGGGCTCGTCGCGTCGTAGAACGCGCTCGGACCCTCGAACTGCATGTGCAGGTCCAGGCCCCGCTCGGCCTTGACGAGGAGGTTCCCCTTCTTCATCGCGATGTAGTTCTCGGACTCGACCGACACCTGCGGCCAGACCGAGACCATCAGCTCGATCCCGAGCTCGCGCAGCTCGGCGACCATGGCGGACGGATCCGGCCAGAACTCCTCCTCGAAGCGGAAGTCGCCCATGTGCGGCCAGTGGAAGAAGTCGGCCACGATCACGTCCATCGGCAGGCCGCGGCGCCGGTGCTCGCGGGCGACCTCGAGCAGCTGCTCCTGGTTCCAGTAGCGCAGCTTGCACTGCCAGAAGCCGAGGCCGTGCTCGGGCATCATCGGGACGTGCCCGGTCGCGTCGGCGTAGGCCCGGGTTATGTCGGCCGGGGTCTCCCCCGCGGTCACCCAGTAGTCGAGCTGCTGGGAGGACTCGGCGGACCACTCCGTGCGGTTGGCCGCGAAGGTCGCGCGGCCGATCGCGGGGTTGTGCCAGAGGAACCCGTAGCCGCGGCTCGACAGCACGAACGGGACGCTCGACTGGGAGTTGCGGTGCGCGAGCTCGAGCGTGCAGCCCTTCAGATCGAGGATGTCCTGCTGGTACTGCCCCATCCCGTACAGCTTCTCGTCGGGGGACGTCTCGAACAGCGCGGTCAGCCGGAAGTCGCCGCCCAGGTGCGGACGCTGCTCGCGGGCGCGCAGCTTGAGCGCTCCCCCGCTCCCGAGCTCCCGGAAGAGCAGCTCCCCCCGACGGTCGTAGAAGGAGAGGGAGCAGGAGAGCTCGTGGTAGCCGGTCTGGTACCCGTAGCCCTCCTGCTGCTCGAGGACGACGGTGATGCCGCCGGCGCGCAGCGTCGCCCGCGGTCCCTCGATCGAGACCTCCGGCGCGTGGCGCTCGGTGGCGATCAGCGCCCAGTCGGTGTCGAGGACCTCCCCGGACCGGCGGGCGCGGACCCGGACGCTGTCCCTCCCCCACGGCTCGACGACGACGGTCTCGCCGTCGCCGCGCCAGACGAGGCGGTCCCCCTCGAGCGCGAACGCGTCGGTGTCCATGTGCTCCTGCTTCCTCGAGTCGGGCACGGCGCTCAGTCCTTGACCGCGCCGGCGGTGACCCCGGCGGCGACGTAGCGCTGGGCCACGATCAGCAGCACGGCGGCCGGGATGGAGGCGATCACGGCGGTCGCCATGATCCCGTTCCAGTTGGTGGTGGTCGATCCGATGTAGCGGTAGAGGCCGAGGGTGAACGGCACGATGCTGTTGCCCGAGGTGAGCGAGTTCGCGTTGAGGAAGTCGGCCCAGGCGAACAGGAACGAGAACAGGCCCGCGGTCACGATCGAGTTCCGGCTCAGCGGGATGACGATCGAGACGAAGGAGCGCCAGTTGCTCGCACCGTCGATCCGCGCGGCCTCGATCAGCTCGTCGGGGATGCCGAGCATGAAGGCCCGGAGAATGATCACCGCGAACGGCACGGAGGCGGTCGCGTCGGCGAGGATCAGGCCCGGATAGGTGTTGAGCAGCCCCAGCGCGTTGTAGATCGCGAACAGCGCGGTGACCAGGACGATCCCGGGGATCATCTGGGCGAGGAGGAACACGAACATCACGACGCCGGTCCCCCGCACCCGGAACTTCGCCATCGCGAAAGCGGCGGGCAGGGCGATCGCCAGCGTCAGGATCACGCAGCCGATCGAGATCACGAGGCTCGTGATGAGGTTCGGCAGCTGCGTCGAGAACGCCTGCACGTACCCGTCGAGGGTCGGGTCGCCGGGGAACAGGCTCGGCGGGGTCTGGATCAGGTTCTGCGGCTTGGTCAGCGAGACGTTGACCATCCAGTAGAGCGGGAAGAGGAGGAAGCCGCAGAGCACGATCGCGATGACCACGTCGATCCCGCGGCGCAGCCCTGTGGTGTGCCGGTTCATCCGAGGTCCTCCTTGCGCTGGGCGCGGATGTAGATCACGCCGAAGACGAGGGCGACGATCACGAGGATCTGGCCGGCCGCCGCACCGACTCCGAACTGCAGGTCGGTGAAGGACTGCTCGTAGGCCCAGGTCGCGAGGGTGTGCGAGCTGTTGGCCGGGCCTCCCTTGGTGAGGATCCAGATGACGTCGAACACCTTGATCGTGTAGACGAGGCCGAGGAGGAGCGTGACGGAGGTCACCGGTCGCAGCAGCGGCCAGGTGATGCTCCAGAAGGACCGCCAGCGCGAGGCGCCGTCCAGTGCCGCGGCCTCGTAGAGGCTCTCGGGGATGCCCTGCAGGCCTCCGTGCAGCAGCACCATGTTGAACGGGATGCCCAGCCAGATGTTGGCGATGATGACCGCCCACAGCGAGACGGACGGATCGGTCAGCCAGCCGACCGGCGTGCCGATCGCGGCGTTCAGGATGCCGAACTGCTGGTCGAAGATCCAGCGCCAGGCCGTCGCCGAGACGATCAGCGGCAGGAGCCACGGCAGCAGGATGAGGGAGCGGAACGTCGCCGAGAGCGGGAACCGGCGGCTGAAGAACAGCGCCAGGGCCATGCCGATCGTGAACTGGCCCACCAGCGAGACCACGGTGAAGACCACGGTGTGCCAGGCGATGCTCGCGAAGATCGGATCGGTGACGACCGTGACGTAGTTGTCGAAGCCGACGAAGGGCGCGATCCCGGTCACGAAGGACGACGGTCCGAAGTCCTGGAGGCTGAGGACGACGCCGCGGATGATCGGGTAGACGAAGAAGACGGCGAGGAAGATCACCACGGGCGCCATGAAGGCGGCGGCGGCGAGGCGGAGGTGGGAGCGGGGTCGGCGGCGGGCGGGCGGCCTGGTGGCCGCCCCGCCCGCGACCGGCGCCGTGAGCACGGCGGGGTCGGTCATGCGGCCGCTACTTCAGGCTCGCCGCGGCGTCGTCGAGGGCCGCCTGCGGCGTCTTCGAGCCGGTCAGCGACTCCTGGATCGCGGTCCAGAGCGCCTTCGAGGTGTCCGGGTAGGCGACGCCGAGGTCGCTGGTGCGTCCCTGCGCGACCGAGATGGCCTCGACCCACGGCTGGAGCGCGGGGTCCTCGGTCGCCTGCTCGGCGGCCGCGTCGGCGTACGGCATGATGTACGACTGGCCGGCCGCCCAGGCCTTCAGGCTGTCGGGCTGGATGACGCACTGCGCGAACTCCGTGGCGAGGGTCTGCTTCGCGGCGTCGGAGGCGACCACCTCGACGAACTCGCCGCCGAGCGGGCTCGGTGCCGCTCCCCCGTCCTTCGCCGGGATCGGCACGACGCCGTAGTCGATGCCCGCCTCGTCGAGGGCGGAGAGCTGCCAGGTGCCGTTGACCATCATCCCGAGCTTGCCCGCGAGGAACTGGTCGCGGACGTCCTGCTGGTTGGCGTTGACGTTCGCCTGCGAGGCCGAGCCGCTCTTCACCAGGTCGGTCCAGAGCGCGAGCGCCGAGACGGCGTCGTCGGAGGAGATGTCCTCGAGGGTCGCACCGGAGCCCCAGAAGAAGGGCAGGAACTGGAAGGTGCCCTCCTCGGTGCCGATCGCGGAGAAGCCGAGCCCGGTGACGTCGCCCGCGGTGAGGGCCTTCGCGGCGGTGGTCAGCTCGTCCCAGGTCGTCGGCGGAGTGACGCCGGCTGCCTCGAAGAGCGCCTTGTTGTAGAAGAGCGCGAGGGTGTTCGAGCCGATCGACGAGCCGTAGGTCTTCCCGTCCAGCTGGCCGGCGGCGAGCACGTTCGGGAGGACGTCGCTGGTGTCGAGCCCGGAGGCGGCGTTGTCGACGAGCAGGCCGGTGTCGGCGAACTTCGCGACGTTGGGGTTGTCGAGGACGACCAGGTTCGGCGTGGTCTTCGACGCGGCCGACTGCAGGAGCTTGGTGGTGAGGTCGGGGTCGGAGGTGCGCTCGAGGGTGATCCCGGTCGAGGCCTCGCAGCCGGCCAGGAGCTGGCCGTAGGGGGAGGACGCGTCGTACTGGGTGAAGCTGTCCCAGAGAGTGAGCGACTTCGACGAGTCGTCGCCCGCTCCCTGTGCGCTGCACGCGCTGAGGGCGACTCCGGCGATGAGGACGAGGGAGGCGGCGCCTGCGGCCCGTCGGATGCTGTTCTTCACGGTATTCCTCTCTGAATACGGTCGGGACGAGCGGAGCGCTCGCGCCGGGAAGACCCTCCGGGGGCGCCCGCTGAGGCGGTCCGTCCGGAAGTCGTGGCGAGCCTAACCGAGTCGGAGAACCGGTTCAATAGATTTCGGAGAACCGGTTCACCGATCGCCCGGGGAACGCCCCGGGCGACCCGGTCGACGTCAGCCGCGCGCCCGCCGCCACGAGGGGACGACGCCCCGGCTGGTGCCCGGCGAGAAGGGCGCGGTGGTGCCGAGGTCCACGACCACCGCGGGCAGCAGCTCCGTCACTCCCGGAGTCGCGGTGCCGGCGAGCTCGTCGAGCACCAGGTCGACCGCCCGCGAGACCATCTCGTCGCCGGGCAGGTCCACCACGGTGACCGGCTGGTCGGCGTGCCGCATCACCGCCTCCGGGGCGATGGTCATGATCGAGCAGTCCTCCGGGACGCGCAGGCCCAGGCCACTGAGGCGCTGCAGGAACGGCTCGAGCACGCCCGGCCCGTGAGTGACCACGGCGCTCAGGCCGGGGAGCTGCTCCTGCGCCTGCTCGAACCAGTCGTCGACGTCGTCGGTGCTGGGGATGACGGCGCCTCGCACGCCGCGCAGGCGGCACTGGTCGAGGAAGCCCTCGCGGAACCGCAGGGCGAAGGCGTAGCCGCTCTCGTAGGCGTCGGGGCCCATCCCGAGGACCGCGATCTCGACGTGCCCGAGGTCGGCGAGGTGGTCGACGGCGACCCGCGCCGCGCCGTCGAAGTCGAGGTCGATCGCGCTGAACGGGCTGCCCTCGCCCGGGTAGCCGACCAGCGCGGTCGGCAGGCCGATGCTCGCGAGGACCGGCAGCCGGGGGTCGTCCCGGCGGATGTCCATCACGACGAGCGCATCGGCGAGGACGTCGCGCGCCAGCTCCCCCTCGCCCGTGCCCATCATCAGCAGGTCGAAGCCGCGGGCGCGGGCCGCGTACATCGCCGCCCGCACGAAGCGCATGAAGACGTCGACGTCGGTCTGCCGCGACTCCGGATCGACGGAGGCGAAGAAGCCGAGGATGTTCGTGCGCCGCAGCGCCAGGGCCCGCGCCATCGGGTCGGGCCGGTAGCCGAGCCGCTCCACGCTCGCGAGCACGCGCAGGCGGGTCGCCTCCGGGAGCTTCTTGTTGCCGGAGAGCACGTAGGACACCGTGCTGCGGGCCACCCCCGCATCGGCCGCGACGTCGCGAATGGTCACCATGGGCTCAGCGTAGTGAGGGCGCGGCGACGTGAGGGCCCGCCGGCGACCCCCTCGACCGGTGGGCAGCAGCGTGCATACCAGGGCGGTCCGGCCGTCCCGCCGTGGGTGGAGAGCCGTCCGCCGCGAGCCGCGCGACGGCGCCGACGGACGCAGGCCGCGGACGAGCAGTCGGTCACGGTTGCGCGCGGGTCCGACGGGCACGTACGGTCGACCCGTACCTCGTCGCGAGCCGCGACGTCGGTGCGGCCGCCATACCGGCCGATCCAGCGGCTCGCGGTCACGGGGGCTCCCCGCACGGAAGACGGACTCCTGCGCTCCAGCACCGGTACTGCGTCCACGACGCAGCAGCTGCTCTCGCACTGACGTCCCCCGTGCCCGCCCCTCAGGGGCGAGCCGTTGCTCCTTCGGAGTCCGGTGGTCGTCGTGCGCCGACACCGACCCCTGGAGCACCGTGCCCTCCACTTCCCGCACCACCCCGCCCGCCGTCGTCCTCCACGACTGCACGTTCGCCTGGCCCGACGGCTCCGTCGTCCTCGACCGCGTCACCGCTGCGTTCGGACGCGGGCGCACCGGTCTCGTCGGCGCGAACGGCGCCGGCAAGTCGACCCTCGTCCGCCTCGTCACCGGCGGCCTCTCCCCCACCGCCGGGAGCGTCTCGACGACGGGACCCGTCGACCTGCTGCCCCAGCGCCTCCGGCGAGGGCCCGACGACACCGTCGCCGATCTCCTCGGGATCCGGCAGCGCCTGGACGCTCTGCACGCGATCCTCCGCGGCGACGCGGATCCGAGGCACTTCGAGGTGCTCGCGGACGACTGGGACCTCGAGGCCCGGGCGCTCGCCGCACTCGGCGACGCCGGTCTCGACCTGGAGGAGGCGGACCTGCTGCGGCCGGTCGCGACCCTCTCCGGAGGGCAGGCCGTCCTCACGGCCGTGACCGGCGTCCGGCTGCGCGGCCGGCCGATCGCCGTGCTCGACGAGCCGACGAACGACCTCGACCGGCGCTCCCGAGGGCTTCTGCTCGACCTGGTCGACCGGTGGCGCGGGACGCTCGTGCTCGTCAGCCACGACCGGGAGCTGCTCGAGCACGTCGACGAGATCGCGGAGCTGCGCGACGGGGCGGTCCGCACCTCGGGCGGGACGTTCTCGGCGTTCGAGGAGCGGCTCGCCCTCGAGCAGGCGGCCGCGGAGCGCGATCTGCGCGACGCCGACCGGCTTCTCCGCGCCGAGCGGCGGCAGCGCATCGAGGCCGAGACGACCATCGCCCGCCGGGCGCGGGCGGGGGCGCGATCGGCGGAGTCGATGCCCGCGATCCTCGCGAACGCGCGGAGAGGACGAGCCGAGGCGACCGCGGGACGGCTGCGCTCCGGGCACGGGGCCGCGGAGGCGCGGGCGCGCGAGCAGGTCGACGCAGCGTCGCGGGCAGTCCGGGACGACGACCGGGTCCGCCTCGACCTGCCGGACCCCGAGGTCGCGGCCGGGCGCCGTCTGGCGGAGGTGACGGTGCGCGGCCGGACGACGGTGCTCCAGGGGCCGGAGCGGATCGCCGTGGTCGGCGCGAACGGGACGGGGAAGACGACCCTGCTCGAGCACCTCGTCGGGGCGCCGGGTGCGCGGGAGCATCCGCTCGCCGGCACCACGGCCCGAGCGCTGACGGAGCGGGTCGGCTGGCTCCCCCAGCGCCGCGAGGGACTCCTCGACGAGGAGGCCACCGTCCGGGAGCACGTCTCCCGGGCCGCGCCGGATCGTCCTGCGGTCGAGCTGCGGAACGCCCTCGCGCGGCTCCTGGTGCGCGGCGACGTGGTCGATCGGAGGATCGCGTCGCTCTCGGGCGGCGAGCGGTTCCGCGTCGCGCTCGCCGGGCTCGTGCTGGCGCAGCCGGCTCCGCAGCTGCTCGTGCTCGACGAGCCGACGAACGACCTCGATCTCGCCACGACCGACCACCTCGTCGACGTTCTCGCCGCCTGGCGGGGCGGCCTGGTCGTCGTCAGCCACGACGAGGCGTTCCTCGACCGGCTCGGACTCCACTCCCGAGTGGTGCTCGACGCGGAGTGACGGCTGGTCCCCCGGCCCCCGGCGGTTCTGGCCTCGACCGGGCCCCTGCCGCCGGGGAGACTGTCCGGGCCCCTCCCGCCCTCAGCGAACGGACCGACGTGCTCACCGGACTCAGCGCCTTCCCCCTCACACCGCTCCGCGACGACAGCATCGACGAGCGGTCGTTCGCCGCTCTCGTCGAGCGGCTCGCGCGGGCGGGAGTCGACTCGATCGGCGCCCTGGGCTCGACCGGCTCGGCTCCGTACCTGGACCGCGACGAGCGCCGGCGCGCAGCAGAGATCGCCGTCCGCGGCGCCGGCCCGGTGCCGGTCGTGGTCGGGATCGGGGCGCTGCGCACCTCGCAGGTGCTGGCGCTCGCCGAGGACGCGCAGAGCGCCGGAGCGAGCGCGGTGCTCCTGGCGCCGCTCGGCTACCAGCCGCTGACGGACGAGGACGTACTCGGGCTCTACGAGGACGTGACGGCTCAGCTCTCGGTGCCGCTCGTCGTGTACGACAACCCCGGGACGACGCGCTTCTCCTTCTCCGACGACCTCTACGGGGCCGTCGCCCGGCTGCCGCAGGTCGCCTCCCTCAAGATCCCCGGCGTGCCGGAGGGACCGGGCGCCGCGGCGGCGCGCGTCAGCGAGATCCGGGAGCGGGTGCCGGAGGGGGTCACCGTCGGGGTCTCGGGGGACGCCGCGGGTGCGCGCGGGCTGCTCGGCGGCTGCGACGCCTGGTACTCGGTGATCGGCGGCCTCTTCCCGCGGACGGCGCTGTCGATCGCCCGGGCGGCGCAGTCGGGCGATGAGGCGGCCGCGATCGCGGGATCGGCACGCCTGCAGCCCGTCTGGGACCTCTTCGCGGAGCATGGCGGCAGCTACCGCGTGGTCGCGGCGATGGCGGAGCAGCTCGGTCTCGCCGAGGCGCGCTGCCTCCCGCGTCCGGTCCGCGGGCTCGGTGCACGGGCGCGGGCCCGGGTCGCGGAGGTCCTGGCGGAGCTGGGGCCTGTGCTGGAGTGATCCGCGGGCGGGTCGGCGGGAGGACGGCTCGGACGGCGTGGTCGTTCCGGACAGCCGGAGGGGCGGGCCGGGGATGTCCCCGACCCGCCCCTCCGGCGGAGCACGCGACCTCAGCAGGCCTTGGACGCGCGGTAGGTGTTGCGTCCCGCCGCCACGAACAGCGCGTCGAGGACTCGGGCCTTGCCCGGCGCCACGGAGTAGCAGCTGCCGTCGAAGTCGGCGATGATGTCGGCCTTGCGCTCGACCGTGCTCGACCCGCAGTTGCGGAAGACGAGAGCGCGCTGGCGCAGGACGCCCTCGGGTCCGAGGGTGGCGCCGGTGGCCACCTCCTGGGCTCCGCACGCGTAGTTCCCGGCGCTCACGTACTGTCCGTTCGCGACCTCGGCCGCGGAGGCGGGCGTCGCGACAGCGACGACGCCGACGGAGGCGATGGCGCCCGTGAGGGCGAGGGTGGCAAGAGTTCGTCGAAGAGTCATGGTCGTTTCTCCTTCTGCTTCTCGGTCCTTTCACGCTGGCACCGGTCCGCCGACGAGCGCGAGGAACCTGGGAGCCTTCACACCGGGGGGCCAGACCGGTGCGGGGAAGTGCTCCCGAACGGGGCGAAAGGGTCGGAACCGGCGGGGCGGACGATCAGGAACGGGCCTCTCCTTCGCCTCGTGAGCGCCTCGATCCGCCGCCGATGCGGTCGCCGAGCCGCCGACCGTTCCGTCCGTGCGGCGTCGTCCCTCCGCCGTCCCGCGACTGGCGCGCATCGACGGGTCGTCCGGCCGGTCCTCCGGCTAGCGTTGCAGGCATACCCCCGCCGACCCGGACCGCTCCGCCGACCTCGTCGGTTCGCGGTCCCTGCACGAGGAGCTTCCGTGTCCCCCGACGATTCCGCAGGACCCCCCTCTCGAACTCCCGGCCTCCGGCGGCGCACCGTCGTCGGCGGCGCCCTCACGGGTGCTCTCGCTCTGGGCGCGGCGACGCTCCCGGCCGCCTCAGCCTCAGCCTCCCCCGTGCCCGGCCTGCCCGGGGAGAGGACCCGCACGATCAACGTGAGGACGAAGAACCGCGGCGTGCTCTACGACGTCCTCACGGTCTCGATCGCGGGCGACCTCGCGCGGATCTTCGTGCCGCAGACGGTGAAGCCGCGGCAGGCCGCGGCGGTACCGGTGATCTGGTTCATCCACTCCGCGCAGGCCGACCACACCTCGCTGTCCAGCGTCTTCGCGTACCCGGCCGAGCTCGCCGTCGAGCGGGGCGCCATCGCGATCTGCCAGACGCTCGGCGGCACGATCTGGACCAACGACACCGCGCAGAAGCACCAGCGGAACGGCTACGCCTACCTCTCCGGCCAGTTCCCGATCGCCGCGAGCTACCTCTGGGCGATGTCGGCCGGCGGTGCGCTCGCCTGCGAGGACTACGGCGCGCGGGTCTTCCCCGGCATCAACGGCGTCTACCTGGTCAACGGCGTCTACGACCTCCGCGACACCCACGACCGCACGACGCGGGGCCGCTTCTCGATCGGCGGTGCCTTCGGCGGCAGCACCGCTCAGATCGACTCCCACAACCCGAAGCGGCTGCCCGCCTCCGCCTGGGCCGGCGCGAACATCCGCGCAGTGGTGTCCGACACGGCCCACCCGGACCCGAGCGTGCCGCCGGCACTGCACGGGCTCGCCCTTGTGAAGAAGGCGACGGCCACGGCCAGGGAGGCGACCGTCCGGACGCACGCGCTCGGCCACAACGCACCGTCGTGGGTGAACCAGGACGGCATCGATGCGATCTTCCGCTGGCACGCCGGGCTGGCCGCCGCGCCGGCGCCGTCGGCGACGCCGACCCCGACGAAGACCCCCGTCGTCCGCCCGTCCACCGCGGGCCGCTGGGACTTCGACCAGGCGGACGCTCCGTACGCGGGAGGGTCGGGGTCCCCGTTCCGACCCCGCTGAGCGGTCAGGACGCGACGGCGTCCCTCGGGATGCGCTGACCGTCACGGGCCCGCGGCGGGAGCGCTCGGCCGCAGTGAGACCGGGCCTACGTCCCCTCCGCGGAGCTCCGCGGCGCCCTCTTCCGGACAGGGCCGCTAGAGGACATTGTCAGCGGCGGGACGGCCGTGCCACGGTTCGAGGACGGCCGATGAGGGCCGTCCCGATCGAAGGCAGCACATGCGCTCCAGCACCGTCCCTCGTCCGCCCGCCGTCCAGGACGGCACGTCGCAGCCGCGGGATCCAGGAGCGGCGCGGCGGCTCCGGCGGGGTCTGCTCGGGCTGATCGCGGCCGTCGCGCTCCTCGTCGGCACCGCCGTTCCTCTCGCGGCGGTCGCCGCTCCGTCCGCCCCGGTCCTCGGGGTGGCGGCCTGGGGAAGCGGCACCGACGGGAAGACCACGGTCCCGGCCGGGGTCGAGGGCGTCCTCTCCCTCGCCGCGGGCCGGACCCACAGCCTCGCCGCGAACGGCGACGGCGGGGTCGTCGCCTGGGGCCGCGGGTCGTACGGGCAGACCAGCGTCCCCGACGGTCTCACGGGGGTCGTCGCGGTCTCCGCCGGCGACTACAGCAGCCATGCGCTGAAGAGCGACGGGACCGTCGTCTCCTGGGGCTACGACGGCGACGGGCAGGTCTCGAGGAGTGCCGCGCTGACCGGGATCGTCGCGATCTCGTCCTCCCGCGACAACAGCCTCGCGCTCGGCAACGACGGCACCGTCACGTCGTGGGGCAGCAACGGGCTGGGCGAGGGCCTGGTCCCGGCCGGCCTCGGAGGCGTCACGGCCATCGCCGCGGGCCAGCGCCACAGCCTCGCCGTGTCCGGCGGGAGGGTGATCGCCTGGGGCTGGGACCTCTACGGGCAGACCGACGTCCCCGCGGGGCTCGAGGGCGTGGTGGCCGTCGCGGCGGGAGAGACCCACAGCCTCGCGCTGAAGGAGGACGGCACCGTCGTAGCCTGGGGCGCGAGCTCCGACTCGGTCGTCGTCGACTACGGCCAGACCACGGTGCCGGAAGGCCTGTCCGGGGTCGTGGCGATCGCCGCCGCGTCCGACTACAGCCTCGCGCTGAAGGGCGACGGCACGATCGTCGGCTGGGGCCGGAGCTCGGCCGGGCAGTTGCAGTCCCCCGCCGGCCTCGCCGGCACGACGGCTCTCGCAGCCGGACCCGATCACGTGCTCGCCCGGGGCCCGCGTCCGGTCCTGACGGCGGATGCTCCTCCCGCATCCGGGCCGCTCGGAGCGGCCGCCTCGTACACCTTCGCGGCCGACCGCCCCGCCTCGTTCGCGGTCGCCTCCGGCTCCCTCCCCGACGGCCTGTCCCTCAGCGCGTCCGGGGTCCTCTCCGGCACGCCGACGACCGCGGGCACGTCCACCTTCGCCGTCTCCGCGCGGAACCCCTTCGGCGCCACCGTCGGGGCCCCGCACACGTTCGCCGTGGCGGAGACGACGGTCGGGCCGACCCTGGCCGGCGACCCGCCCGCCGCGACGGTGGGCACCCCGTACGACTTCGACTACAGCGTGACGGGCACACCGGCGCCGACGGTCTCGCTCGTCTCCGGAACGCTCCCCGCCGGCCTGAGCCTCGATGATCGTGGCGGCCTGACCGGGACGCCGACGACCGCCGGACGCTCCACCTTCACCCTGCGGGCCTCGAGCGCTGCGGGGAGCGCGGAGACCACCAGCACCGTCGTCGTCTCCCCCGCCGCCGCTGCACCGGGGATCTCCGGTACCCCCGGGCCGGGCGTCGTCGGCACCCCCTACGACTTCGGCTACACCGTCTCGGGCTTCCCCGCGCCGTCGGTGGCCGTCTCCTCCGGTGCGCTCCCGTCCGGCCTCACCCTGACTCCGGCCGGGCGCCTGACCGGGACTCCGTCCGCGCCGGGCACCTTCACGTTCACGCTGGCGGCCCGCGCCGGCACCGCCTCCGCGGAGACCACCAGCACCGTCACCGTGTCGTCGCCGACGGTCGCGCCGACCCTCTCCGGGACGGTCGCGGCCGGCGTCGTCGGCTCGGCCTACGACTTCCGCTACGCGGTGAGCGGCACGCCCGCTCCGTCGGTCTCCCTGGTCTCCGGCGCACTGCCCGCCGGACTCACCCTCGACGCGACCGGGCGCCTCTCCGGGACGCCGACCACGGCCGGGACCACCACCTTCAGCATCCAGGCCGCGAACTCGGCGGGCACGGCTCGGGCGACGAGCACGCTGACGGTCTCGCCGAAGCAGGTCGCGACGAAGGCCGATCTGCGCGTCGACCTCTCCGGGCCGGCCTCGGCGGTGAAGGGGAGGACGCTCACCTACACCCTCATCACGACGAACGCCGGTCCGGCTGCGTCTGGGTCGGTCTTCTCGCAGGTCGTCCTGCCCGCGGGTGTGCAGTTCGTCTCGGCGACAGGCTCGTACACCAGGGTCGGGAACGTCGTGGTGTTCCAGCGGGCCGGCCTGGCGGACGGGCGGACCGTGTCGGAGAAGATCACGGTGAGGGCGGCCGTCTCGGGCACGGCGACCGCGCTGGCGGCGGCGTTCTCGACGAAGACGCCCGACCCGTCCATCCGCAGCAACGCGGACACGGCGAGCACGACGATCCGCTGACCGCGGGAGCGTGACGGCGGGCGGTTCCTCGCGGGCCGCCCGCCGTTCTCGATGCGGGAGCGTCGAGGTCCGCCGCGTCCGCGCCTCGTCTTCGACCGCTAGCCGGCCCGAGGGCGGTAGAAGCGCACGACCGGGAGGGCAGCCGTCGGAGCCTCGGGCACGACGATCTCGAGGCGCTGGATCAGGGCCGGGACGGTCGGCGTGGTCTCGAGCCGGCACTCGAGCTCTCCGTCGCGGCCCGGCAGGAGGAAGGCCGCCTGCGCCGCGGAGGCGCTCCAGAGCAGCCGCTCCACCAGCGGCCTCGCGGTCGGGTCCTCGGCGAGCCCGCCGATCTCCGCGATCGCCGTGGCGAGGCGGCGGGCGCGCACGTCGGCCGGCACATCGCTCAGCAGGTTGGGGCTGAACAGGGCGCCGCTGCCCGGCTCCCCCGCCCGGGTGAGGTCTCCCGCGACGATCGCGGCCTCGACGGCGGCGGCCGCGGCGAGCGTCGACGGGAGGAGGGTGATGGTCCGCGCCGGAGGAGCGGTGTCCTCGAGGGCGGCGCGGAGGAGTCCCGTCGCGGCGGCGGCGAGCTTCGCCCCGTTCGCGGTCGCGAAGACCACGGCCCCCAGGCCCGACTCCAGATGCCACCGCATGTTCGACGACCAGCCCGGCAGGCCGCCGGAGTGGTGGGCGATCCCGCCGAAGCGGACGTCGTGCTCGACGACGAGGCCGAACCCGTAGGCGGAGCCGTCGAGCGTGCTCTCGACGGCGCGAGGGCTCAGCGCGGGGACCGGCGTCCAGCCGCGCTGCATCTCGCGGCGGGAGGCACGGCTCAGCACCGGGTCGTCGTCCGCGCCGTCCTCGCCCTCGAACGCGGAGGAGAGCCAGCCGCTCCAGCGGGCGATGTCGCCGACCGTGCTGAACATGCTCGCGGCGCAGGCGCCCGCTCCGGTGCCGGTCACGGGGCGGGGCACCCAGGTCCCTCCGTCGTCGAAGGTGCTGAAGCCGGCCGCCAGGTCGGTGCCGTCAGGGTAGTCGCCGCTGTCGTAGCGGGTGTCGTGGAGGCCGAGCGGCTCGAGGATCGTCCGCGTCGCGAAGGTCGGGAAGTCCTCCCCGGTCACGTTCTCGACGAGCACGCCGAGCAGCCAGAAGCCGATGTTGGAGTACTGGTAGACCTCACCCGGCCGCTCCGTGAAGGTCAGCCCGCGGCCGACGACCTCGAGGAAGTCCTCCCGCGTCAGAGCCATGACGTCGTCGGCCCAGCCGTTGTCCTCCGGGAGCCCCGAGCAGTTGCTGAGGAGCATCCTGATCGTCACGGGCAGCGGCAGGCCCGCGGAGTCGAGCGGGTCGGTGAACTCCGGCACGTGGTCGGCGACGCGGTCGTCGAGGCGGAGCAGCCCGCGGTCGCTCAGGATCAGCACCGCCGCCGCCTCGAAGCTCTTCGACATGGAGGCGATGCGGTGCACGGTCCCGGGCCCGGGAGCGGCGCCGTCGAGGCGGTGCTCGCCGCGGCCGTGGTGGACGAGCAGCCCGGTGCGGTCGAACAGGGCCCAGCTCAGCGAGGGGGCCGGCGGCGCCTCCTCGTCGAACCACCGGGCCAGCCGGTCCTGGAGCGGCGGGGAGAGGAGCGTCGGCGGAGGGAGCGTCATGCCCTCATCCTCCCGCACGCGGCACAGGCCGCCGCGGTCCTGCGGGTCACCGCGGGAGGACGCCGTCGGGGCTCAGCCAGTCCGGGCGGCTCCCCTCGACCGCGTCCAGGACGTCCTCCTGCGGGCCGGTCGCCGATCTCCGCGGCGACGAGGATCCGGTCGTCGACGGGAGCGGAGGGACCCGCCGTGCATCCGGCGAGCATCCCGATCAGCAGCACTCCCCCGGCGATGCGCGCCCCTCTCGAACCCGTCCGCCCGCTGTCGAGCGTCGCGGTGACGGCCGCTCCGGCGGGCTGACGGGTCCCGGCGAGAGCCCGAGCGACCGCCGGCACCTGCGAGCCGGACGAGGAACTTCTCAGGTCCTCTTGCGTGTCGGAGGCGCGGGAACCTAGTTTTGTCGAACCGGTTCGAAGCACTGTTGCTCCGACCCCGGACCGACGCCCGCCGTCGTCCGGCCGGCTGTCCCCACAGAAAGTGACCAGCGTGACAACGATGTCCTCCCCGAGGCGCGGCACCCGCTCCCTCGCCCTCGCGCTGAGTGCCGCGACACTCGCCGCCCTCGCCGTCGCTCTCCCGAGCGCCGAGTCCGCCTCCGCGGCCGTTACCACCGTCCCCGCCGACGCGCTCATCCTCCAGTACGACTTCGAGCAGGGGCAGGTGTCCGGATCCACGGTCGCCGACCTCTCGTCGAAGAAGCTCGACGGCACCGTCGTCAACAGCGCGAGAGCGACGTACGTCGCGGGTCGGAAGGCCGGTACGACGGCGATCGACCTTCCCGGGGGCGCGGCGGACTCGACCTCCGCGCCGTACCTGACCGTGCCGAACGGGCTCTTCCAGGGCGTGACGCAGACCACCGTCTCCGCCTGGACGAAGTGGTCCGGAACCGGAGGCTTCCAGTGGCTGTGGTGCCTGGGCATCAGCCCCGACGCCGCGTCGGCCTTCGCTCCGTCGTTCGACGGCGGCAGCGCCCGCGCGATCATCAAGCAGCTGAAGGACGGCGGTGAGACCGGGGTCTCCAGCTCCTCGCCGCTGCAGAAGGACCAGTGGGTCAACGTCACCGCGACGATGGACGGCACGACCGTGACCCTGTACCTCAACGGTCTGCAGGTCGCGACGGCTCCCGCCTCCGTCGATCTCGCGAAGCAGCTCTACTCCGCCTCCGCCTCCAAGAGCGGCAACATCGGCCGGGCGCTCTGGAACGTGCACCCCTACTTCGACGGAGCGATCGACGACTTCCGCGTCTACAACCGGGCTCTGACCGCCGCTCAGGTCCGGGGTCTGGCGGGGGACGCCGCGCCTGCCGTCACCGGTGTTCTCTCGACGAGCGTCGCGGTCACCACCGGCATCGGCGTCGCGCCGGCCCTGCCGGGGGTCCCCGCCACCTACTCCGACGGCGTGAACCGCGACGCCCCGGTCACCTGGGAGAGCGTCCCCGCCTCCGCGTACGCGAAGCGCGGCACCTTCACCGTGAAGGGCACCGTCACCGGCCTCGGCACCGCGGTCACGGCGACCGTCACGGTGCGCGCACTCGACGAGATGACCATCGACCTCGGCACGAGCACCGGGGAGTTCATGGGCGGCGCGTCCGGCACCCTCTACGGGGTCTACGGCGAGGGCCTCCCCTCCGACAACCTCCTCGAGGGGATCGACCTGCGCACGGTCTCGACCAAGGCGCAGGACGGGCCGCAGCATCCGGGCGCGGACGCGT
The DNA here is from genome assembly GCF_002931595.1 of Rathayibacter sp. AY2B9. Taxonomy (NCBI): domain Bacteria; kingdom Bacillati; phylum Actinomycetota; class Actinomycetes; order Micrococcales; family Microbacteriaceae; genus Rathayibacter; species Rathayibacter sp. AY2B9. The sequence goes on along the minus strand of NZ_PSUB01000007.1, from coordinate 49,670 downwards.
TGAGCGTCGCGAAGGCCGTCGCCGACACCTCGGACGGCGACACCTACATCTACATGACGGACATCTACCGCGGCTTCCCCTACGAGTGGCCGGGCAGCACTCCCCAGGAGAAGCTGGCCGACTACCAGGCGAAGATCGCCACGCAGGTCGACCAGGTGCTCGCGCTCCCCGAGGAGTACCAGGACAACATCGTGTTCGTGCCGTTCAACGAGCCCGAGGGCAACATGTTCGGCAACGGGAAGTGGAGCTACGACGGGAAGAGCTGGCTGGAGGACCCGACCGCGTTCTTCGCGGCCTGGGACAGCACCTACGCGCTGATCCGCGACAGGATGCCCGACGCCCGCATCGCCGGACCGAACACCAGCGTCCTCTACGACCAGGTCCGCGGGTTCATGACCCACACGCTCGAGCAGGACACCGTCCCCGACGTGATGACCTGGCACGAGCTGAGCGCCCCGGGTGAGATCCGCACCAACGTCGACCGCTTCCGGGCCTGGGAGGACGAGCTGTACGCGGGCACGTCCTACGCCGGGAAGCACCTGCCGGTGAACCTCAACGAGTACGCCTTCAACTACCACACCTCCGTGCCCGGCCAGATGGTCCAGTGGATCAGCGCGCTCGAGGACAAGAAGGTCGACGGCGACATCGCCTACTGGAACATCGACGGCAACCTCTCCGACTCCGCGGTGCAGGCCAACCGCGCCAACGGCCAGTGGTGGCTCCTCAACGCCTACGCCTCGATGACCGGCGACACCGTCGCGGTCACGCCGCCCAAGCCCGGCCAGAGCTACACCCTCCAGGGCGTCGCGACCCTCGACACCGCGGCCAAGCAGGCGAGAGCCCTCTTCGGAGGCGTCGGCGGCTCGCAGAAGGTCGCGTTCGAGCGCATCCCTGCCGCCACCTTCGGCTCGAAGGTCCACGTGGAGGTCAGCGAGATCCGCTGGACCGGCCAGGTCGGCGACTCGGGAGCCCCGCAGACGGTGAAGGAGTTCGACGCGTCCGTCGTGGACGGCGCCCTCTCGCTGGACTTCGGCGGATCCCTCCCCGCGCTCGACGTCGACTCCGCCTACGAGGTCGTCCTGACCCCGGGCGCCAACGCGTCGTCGCCGTCCGCCTCGCCCGTCGACTTCCGCCAGAAGTACGAGGCCGAGGACGCCCGCTACACCGGATCGCGGAACCTCAACGGACCCGAGGGCTCGCCGACCAACGTCGGCGGCTTCTACACCTCGGGCGGACGCAACGTGGGCGGGATCCGCACCGGCGGTGACCTGAAGCTCGACTTCGCGGTCACCGTCCCGAAGGACGGCGAGTACGACCTCAGCGTCTTCGCCAACTCCCTCAACACCTACGCCGCCAACGCCCAGCAGGGTCCGATCAACGCGTTCCTGAGCGTCGACGGCGCTGCGGAGCAGGAGATCCTCCTTCCGCTGGCCTACAAGTTCGTGGTCTGGGACCACGCGGACACGAAGGTGAAGCTGACCGCCGGCACCCACACGATCTCGCTCGCCGCGAAGAACCTCGCCGGCACGAAGTCGACCGTGGGCGACGCGATCGTCGACAAGATCGAGCTCTCCCTCCCCAGCGCGGCCGCCGCGACCTCGATCCACGAGGCCGAGACCGGCACGCTCGAGAACGGCGCGACGGCCGACTACTCCCGCGCCGGGGTCTCCGGATCGGGCACGGCGACGCTCACCAGCGGCGCCTCCACCACCGTCTGGGGCTACTCCGCGAAGGACGCGCCGTCCTCCGTGACGGTGGACACCCTGGGCGGCGGCACCGGCGACCTCTACGTCAACGACGTGAAGGTCGGGCCGGTGGGCGCGAGCTCGACCCGCCAGGTCTTCCTCTCGGGCGGCGTGAACAAGATCGAGGTCGTCGGCACGAGCGGCACGCTCCTCGTCGATCGGATCGTCGTCGGAGCGAGCGCGAACCCGCCCGCGACGACGAGCTACGAGGCGGAGGCGGCCACGATCACCGGCCCCGCCACGGTCCGCGACCTGTCCTTCGCGTCGGGCGGCAAGGCCGTCGGGAACATCGGCGGCGGACGCGACGGCGACTCGACCCTGACCTTCGGCGACGTGAAGGCCGAGCAGGACGGGACCTACGCGCTCACGCTGCGCTACTCCAACGAGGAGCAGTCCCCCGCGACGCACTACAACCCCGACCCGCTCGCCCGCCACGCGGACATCACGGTCAACGGAGTGACGCAGCGCGTGCTCTTCCCGCACACGTTCCACCAGAACCAGCTGTGGGACCTGAGCGTGCCGGTCACGCTCAGGAAGGGCTCGAACACCATCGCGATCACCTCGAAGGAGCTCCCGGGCTTCGACGGGACGACCTACCTCTCCGACACCTTCCCCGGCGTCCTGCTCACCTCGCAGTACGCGCCCAACATCGACAGGATCTCGGTCACGCCCTTCGTCGGGCGGACAGCGGGCCTGACGGTGACCGGCACGGCGGCCTCGCGCTGCACCGCGGGGAAGGTCACGATCACGGGGACGGCGACCAACACCAGCGCGGTCACCGCTGACATCACGATCGGCTCGGCCTGGGGCACGAAGACCTTCACCGGGGTCGCTCCCGGCAAGACGGTCTCGGCCGCCTTCAGCACCCGCGCTGCGAGCGTCGGAGCCGGCGCTCTCGACGTGCGGATCGCGGGGACGGTCGACGGCGCTGCGGCGAGCGGATCCACGGCACCGGCCTACGGTGCGGCGCGCTGCGGCTGATCCGTCCAGAACGCCCTGACGCGGCCGGGCACCTCGTGCGCCCGGCCGCGTCGGCGTGTCGTCGGGACCGGACGTTCCCCGACGGGGACGAGCGCGCCGTGGACGAGCAGAGCGCCGGAGCCGCAGCGTCCGGTCCTCGCTCCGGGGACGCGGCGCCCGAGTTGCGTGCGCCGCGCCGCACTGCCACTCTCGACACGGTTCGAGCGGGGGTGGAGATGGCCACGATCGGAGACGTCGCGAAAGCGGCAGGGGTCTCGCGCAGCACGGTGTCGTACGTCCTCTCCGGCAAGCGCAGCATCTCCCCCGAGACGCGCAAGCGCATCGAGGACGCGATCGCCGAGCTCGACTTCACGGTCAACGCCGGAGCACGGGCGCTCGCGACGCGCCGCACCATGGCGCTCGGCCTGCTCGTCCACTTCGACCCGGACGAGTTCGCGCCCGCGATGGTCGAGTACGTGCTCCCCATCACGGCCCGCGCCCGCGAGCTCGGCTACGACGTGCTGCTGGCCACCGAGGCCGACGGGGCGGCTGCCGTCCGCCGGCTCACGGGCTCCGGGCAGGTCGACGGACTGATCCTTCTGAGCGTCGCGGACGACGACGACCGGCTGCCCGTCCTGCGCGCCTCGCGGCGGCCCGGTGCCGCCCTCGGCGTGCCCGCGGACGCCTCCGGGGTGGACGTCTTCGACCTCGACTTCGGCGACGCGGCCCGCCTGCTGATCGAGCACCTGGGTGCCCTCGGGCATCGGAGCATCGGTCTCGTCACCCCTCCTGAGCGCGTCTTCGACCGCGGAGGGACCTACGGGCTCCGGTTCCGCGAGTCGGCTCTCGAGACCGCCGGTCGGCTCGGGATCGAGCTGGTGCTGCGCCCGGCCGCCACCGCCGCCGACGCCGTCGAGCCGATGGTCACGGCGTTCCTCGACGATAACCCCGGTCTCACGGCGCTGGTCGTCCACAGCGACCGGACCATCGCGATGCTTCCCGCGATCCTGGGCCGACGCGCTGTCGCCGTGCCCGGGCAGCTGTCCGTCGTGAGCCTGTACTCGGCCGAGTTCGCCCGCGACTTCTCGCTCCCCTACAGCTACGTCGAGACGGGTGCCGCCGAGCTCGGCGCGCACCTGGTCGACACGCTCGTCGAGCGGATCGAGCAGCCGTCCCGCGGCGAGGAGCCGTCGATCCGCCTCCTGCCCGCGCGTCTCGTCGACCGCGGGAGCGCCCGCGCGGTCTGAGGACCGCTCCGGAGCCCCCGAGGCCCTGTCAGAATCGCGAGGCGACCTCGTAGAGGACCTCGTCGTCGCCCGCGTAGACGCCGTCGCGCCGCGGCCAGTGCGCGATCACGTCCGTGAAGCCGAGCTCCTCCGCCCGGCCGGCCATGTCCTCGAACCGGGCGACGCTCTCGAGGGAGTAGTCGCTCCCGGAGTCGAGCGAGAGGTGGCGCTCGACGGTGCGCGGGTCGCGCCCGGCCGCCTCGAGCGCCGCGTCGAGCCGCCGGGAGAGGGACGCGACCGCCCGCCACCACTCCTCGCTCGACACTCCCTCCGGGCCGGTGGTGACCCAGCCCTGCCCGCGCTCGGCGACGAGCGCGAGGCCCTTCGGCCCGTTCGCGGCGAGGACGAACGGGACGCGGGGGCTCTGCACGGGCTCGCCCACCATCCGCGCCGAGCGGGCGGTGAACCACTCCCCCTCGAGGTCCACGCCGCTCGAGCCGGGCTCCTCGAAGCGCAGCAGCGCGTCGAGGGCCGTGACGAACTCGGTGAAGCGCTCGTGCCGCTGCCGGGGCGAGTAGTCGGGCTGCCCGAGCACGCGCGCGTCGAAGCCCGTGCCGCCCGAGCCGACCCCGAGGATCGTCCGACCGCCCGAGATCTCGTCCAGCGTCGCGATCTCCTTCGCGAACGGCACCGGGTGGCGGAAGTTCGGGGAGGCCACGAACGTGCCCAGGCGGAGCGTCGCGGTCACCATCGCAGCAGCGGTGAGGGTGGGGACGGTCGCGTGCCACGGCTGGTCGGCGAGGGAGCGCCAGGAGAGGTGGTCGTAGGTCCACGCGTGGTCGAAGCCCAGGCCCTCGGCCGACTGCCACTTCCGGCGGGCCTCGGCCCACGGGTCCTGCGGGAGGATGACGATGCCGTGTCGCATCGTCCGAGTGTACGAGCGCCGTCGGGTCAGAGCGCGGCGGGCGGCACCGGGGGTGGATCGGGCACCTCGTCCACGACCGAGCGCGGGACCATCAGGGTCGGCATCCGCACGCGCAGGCGCAGCGGTTCCCGCTCCGACGCGCCGAGCAGCTCGCGGGCGGCGCTCCGCACCTGCCGGGCGAGCGCCGGGTGCACGGCCCCCGGATCCTCGAACGCGGCGACCAGCTCGCGCAGCACTCGGGTGGTGCTCCGCGGGTCGCCGTCCTGCCTGGGCATCGGATCGGCCCCTCACTCTCGGCACGCCGTCAGGGTCCCGGCGGTGCAGCGGATGTCTCGCGCCGACGGTAGGGCCGGGGACGGCGCCGTGGCACTGAGGTTGACAACGGGAGGTCCCGGCGGATCGCGGTGCGCGGGGTGCGATCCGCCGCGAGGGGGGCCCTGGCGTGGATCGACGGCCGCCGCCAGGAGAGCCCCATTCCACGACCGCGTCCGTCCGGTCGCGGCTACTCTCGGGGCGTGATCACGACGACGGAGCGGGTGGACGACTGGATCGAGGGCTGGTGCCGTGCACGCGGCGTGCAGCGCGTCCGCGAGGACGGGGCCTGGCTGGTCGAGGTCGGAGCGGAGTCGCGAACGCGGGAGCGGATCCTGGTCGATCCGTCGCCCTCCGCGCTGCAGGCGGGCGCCGAGCGGACGGCCGGGCCCCGGGAATGGCTGACGGTCATCGGCCTGGGCGACGAAGCCCGCCTTTCGCCCGCCGCCGGGCTGGAGCTCGTGTCGGGCGACGAGAGCCTGATGGCGGCGCTCCTCGGCCCGGGCCGCACCGCCGAGGGAGCCCTGCTCGAGGGAGCCGTGCTCGAGGCCGCCGACGGAGTGGCGAGCGTCCGGCTGCTGGTCGACGGAGTCGTCGCCGCTCAGGGCACCGCCGCCGTGCACGGGACGGTCGCGGTCCTGGACCGGATCGAGACCGATGCGCGGTTCCGCCGACGCGGGCTGGGACGGCGGGTCGTCGACGCCCTCACCGCCTGGGCCCGGTCCGAGGGTGCACGGAGCGGTCTCCTCGTCGCCAGCACGGACGGCCGCGCCCTCTACCTCACCCTCGGCTGGGAGGTGGTCGCGCCGGTGCGCATCTGGCGCGGGGCCGCACTCCGAGATCCGGGACAGGGCTGCGCGGCCGCCGGGCGATGATCCCCCGCCGTACGGCCCTCCGGGAGCGCACGTCCGCCTGAGTACGGAATCCCGCGCAGCGGATCCAGGCGGCGGAGAACGGCGGAGCAGCCGTGAAGCGGCCGCCCGCAGATCCGAATTCAGCCGATGAAATCATCCTCGAAAGAGGGACACCGGCTAATGCTCACACGGCCTTGTCCGAGAAGCGGATCATCCGCTTCTCGGACTCGTGTCACCGCCCTCGGGTCGTCAGCCTAGAGCGCCCTTCTCGGCCGAGTAGAGCTGCTTCACCTGCTCCGCGGTCAGCGCCCGGTCCCACACCCGCAGTCGGGCGAGGGAGCCGGCGAAGCGGTTGATCATCGTGCCGTCCCGGCCGACCGCTCCGACCACGAAGTCGCCCGGAGCCGCGTTGAGGCCGTCGGGGTAGACGTAGGGGTTCTTGGCGTAGGTCGCGCCGAGCTTGTCGGTGTACACCGGGTACGCGGTGGCGGCGCCGTCGAGGTACGAGACCGCGACTGCGCCGTCGTACGTCCCGACGTGCAGCTGCCACACGCCGCGCGTGATCCGGCGGGGCTCCACCGAGTAGTCGCGCGAGTACGGGTAGCCGGGCGTCGGCCCGCCGAGCTTCGAGACGTGCATGCACACTCGCTCCCAGCCGCCGTACTCGGGGAGGTTGTTGAACAGCGCGTAGGAGCGCAGCGGCCCGACCGTCGACTCCTCCCAGACGCCCGCGATGCAGGCGCCGTCCGCGTCGGAGTTGAGCACCCACACCGCGATCGTCACCTGGCCGGTCGAGGCGCCCAGGTTGAGCGGGCCGACCTCGCCCTTGGGGACGACCAGGTGGTCCGTCGTCCCGTTGAGGGCGACTCCGGTGCCGAACGGCGTGGCGACGGCGCGGGCGGAGGAGCCCGCACCCTGCCGGAGCGCCGGAGCGCCCGCGACGGCCGAGGCGAAGGGGGCGGCGCTCTCGGCGAAGGACCACTCCGCGATCGGCGTGGGCACGGTGACCGTGGGGACCGGAGCGGCGTCGCCGACCACGAACGCGTCGAGGATCAGGTTGGTGCCGCTCGAGGCCGGGTTGCGCCCGCTCCCGCGGCGGATGGTCACCGTGTGCGGCCCGGCCGCGAGCTGTCCGCTGCTCCAGACCGTCTGCTTCGACCGCGTCGCGGCGCTGTAGCGGTCGACGGACGCGACCTTGACTCCGTCGAGCTCGACCTCGTTGATGCCGGACGAGCCGGTGAGGCGGCTGATCCAGCTCACGCTGGTACCCGTGAAGGCGAGGGTGGCGGAGGCGCCCGCGGTGGTCGAGTAGGCGATGCTGCCGCCGCTGTCCGTGCTCGCCTTCAGCGTCGACCAGGTGCCGGTCGTGACGATCGGGGCGGCGCCGTTCTCGTAGGTGCCCGCTCCGGGCAGCGTCGTCGCCGGCGGAGGCGTCGCGTCGCCGACCACGAAGGAGTCGAGCAGCAGGTTGGTCCCGGTCGAGGCCGGATTGCGGCCGCTCCCCCGGCGGATCGTCAGCGTGTGCGGCCCGGCGGCGAGCTGTCCGCTGCTCCACACCGTCTGCTTCGAGCGGGTGGACACGCTGTAGCGGTCGACGGAGGCGACCTTCACACCGTCGAGCTCGACGTCGTTGATCCCGGAGGACGACGTGAGTCGGCTGATCCAGGCGATGCTCGTGCCGGTGAAGGCGAGCGTCGCGGAGGCGCCGGAGCTGGTCGAGTAGGCGATGCTCCCGCCGCTGTCCGCGGTGGCCTTCAGCGTCGTCCAGGTGCCGGTGGTGACGATCTGCGCGGCGCCGTTCTCGTAGGTGCCCGCGCCGGGCAGCGTGGACACGGGCGGCGTCTCGGGCTCGGGCTCCGTCTGCGGCACGGGGCCCTCGGCGATCCAGCGCTGGAAGGTGTCGATCATCTCCTTGTTCGTGAAGCTCGGGACCTTGTGGCCGTCGGTGCCCTCCCCCGGGTGGGTGCGCAGCGTCGCCTCCTTCGCCAGGGGTAGGGCCGCGGCGTGCAGGGCGGCGCCGTGCAGGGCGAGCGGCACCGTGACGTCGTCGGGAGATCCGGTGATCCTCAGCCGGGCGCCGCGCCACACCGACGCGGGCAGCCGCGCCGGGTTGGTGGCGGCGATCGCCGCCGCATCCGCGTACTCGGGGCCGATCTTGTCCGGCTCGCTCGCCGCGCGCTCCTCCATGTCGTAGGAGCTGCTGCAGAGGTACGCGCCCCGGATGTTCGGCACCATCCGCTTCCCGTAGGCCCAGGCCAGGAGCGGCCCGCCTCCGGAGTCGGAGCGCAGGAGGCTCGCGTCGATCCGCCACACCGACGAGGCCCAGGCGGCGACCGCGGCCTGGATCTCGATCGCCCGCGGGCTCGACCAGATGCTGCCGCCGTAGGTCGGGCAGATGCTGACGATGCCGCGGTCCACGGCGAGGTCGGCGGAGTAGGCGAAGGCGCTCGAGAGCGCCGTGTGGGTGCCGTTGCGGGCGTGGTAGTACCAGAGCATCGATGCGCCCCTGGTCTGCGACGGAGGCGTCGCGTGCGGCACGAACAGGCGCGCCCGGTCCCCCGCGACGACGACGTCGATGATCTCGTAGCGCTTCCCGCCCGTCTTCGACGTGGCGGTGGACAGGCGCGAGACCTCGCCGGGCAGTCGGGGCACCGCGGTGAGGTCGCCGGCCGCGAGGGCCGGCGTCGCGAAGGCGATCGCGCCCGCGCCCGCGACGGATCCGGCGAGGATCGTGCGGCGGGAGAGAGCGGAGAGGGCCTTGCCGCCCGATCGGGAGCCGGTGCGGGAGGAGTCGGCGGAGTCGCCGACGGCAGTGTCCTGAGGAGTCACGGAAGAGAGAGCCTTTCCGATCGTCACCGTTACTGGTACACCGATCGAAAGAGGAGGAGAAGGCGTTCAGTGAACGAGCGGCAGTGCTCGCGCTGCTGATGCGGATCACCTTCTCCTCGAGAAGGAAAGGGAAGCCGGATCAGGCTAACAGAGGAGATGAGAAGGGGTTCAGTATTTCTACCCACCGCTTTATCAACGGGAAGAGGACTCGCCAGGAATCGCTTATCCGGCCGCTTATCGTCCCTTTTCCGGTGACACGACGCGTGCTGGACACCGCCGTCTGGCAGGATGCCCCCGTGTCGGAGACGGGTCGGCTGCAGCGGGGCGGCGCCCTCCCCGTGCTCCTCGTGTTCCTCCGCCTCGGGCTGACCTCGTTCGGCGGGCCGATCGCGCACCTCGGCTACTTCCGCGAGGAGTTCGTGGTGCGCCGCGGCTGGCTGACCGATCGCGCGTACGCCGACCTCGTCGCGCTGTGCCAGTTCCTCCCCGGACCCGCGTCCAGCCAGGTCGGGATGGCGGTCGGCCTGCAGCGCGCGGGACTCGCCGGACTGGTCGCCGCGTGGTGCGGATTCACGCTCCCCTCGGCGATCGCCCTGGTCCTCGTCGCCGGGCTCGTCGCCGGTGCGGGCGATGTCGCCTCCGCCGGCTGGCTCCTGGGCCTCCAGGCGGCGGCGGCCGCGGTCGTCGCGCAGGCCGTGCTCGGGATGGCGCGCTCGCTCGCACAGGACCGCCGCCGCGCGACGATCGCCGGCGCGGCGGCCGTCGCTGCGCTCCTCGCCCCGGAGCCCGCGCTGCAGGTGGCGGTGATCGCGGCGGCGGGCCTGGCCGGCGTCCTGTGGCTGCGCGGCGAGGAGGCGGCTCCGGACGAGGGCCCGGGCTTCGCGGTCCGGATCCCGACGGCGCTCGCGGTCTCGGCCCTCGCCCTCTGGGGGCTCCTCCTGGCCGGCCTCCCCCTGCTCGCCGCTCTCACCGGCGAGGGAGCGGCGGGTCTCGCCTCCGTCTTCTACCGCGCGGGCGCTCTGGTGTTCGGGGGCGGCCACGTCGTGCTGCCTCTGCTGGAAGCGCAGACGGTCGGCGCCGGCACGGTCGGGCAGAGCGAGTTCCTGGCCGGATACGGGGCGGCGCAGGCGGTGCCCGGCCCGCTCTTCACCTTCTCCGCGTTCCTCGGCGCGGTGGGCGCGGGGACGCCGGACGGTGTCGCGGGGGCGGCGATCGCGCTGGTCGCGATCTTCCTGCCGGGCGCTCTGCTCGTGGTCGGCGTGCTCCCGTTCTGGCAGCGGCTGCGGCACCTGCCGGTCGCGCAGAGGGCGCTGGCCGGCGTGAACGCCGGCGTGGTGGGACTGCTCGGCGGCGCCCTCTACGACCCGGTGCTGACCGAGGGCATCGGCTCGACCGGCGCTCTGGCGCTCGCGATCGGCGCCTTCGTGGCGCTGACGCGCTGGACCGTGCCCCCGTGGATCGTCGTCCTCGCCGCCGCGGGCCTCGGCGCCCTGCTCCTCTGACTCCCTCCGGGGACGACGATCCGGACCAGCCCTGGCAGTCTGGACGCATGAGGGCTCGGGGGACGACGGCGGCAGTGGCGACGACGGCAGCGGCGGGGCTCCTGCTGCTGGGCGGGTGCACCGCCGGCGGCGGGGCCGAGGCGGGCGCCACGGCGTCCGCGCCCGCCTCGCGGACGCCGAGACCCGCCATCACCGACCTGATCACTCCGAGCCCGACCCCCTCCGCTCCGGCGACCGCCGAGCCGGTCGGAACCGTCGTCGACGCCGGGCCGGTCGGCGAGGGAGTCCCCGCCACCGTCTCGGGCACCGGCCCGGCCGACGTGTCGTTCCAGCGGCAGGGCGAGTTCGCGGTCGTCCTGAGCCTGGACTGCTCGGCCTGCACCGGCACGGCGATCGTCACCGCCGCGGGCCGGATGACGCCCTTCGGCGAGGCCGCCGCCCCGATGACGGGGTCGTTCCTGACCGGGATCTTCCGCGACGACCCCGTCGAGCAGCAGGTGATCGTCAGAGCCGACGGGCCGTGGACGCTCGGCCTGCAGAGCTGGAACGACCTCGCGACGGTGAGCGGTGCGCAGTCCGGCACCGGCCCGGCCGTCCTGTTCTTCTCCGACGACGTCCCGCGCGTGACGGTCGACTACACGCCCGCGGGTCCGGACGACTCGTTCTCCGGCCGCGTGTTCACGACCTCCGATCAGCCGCAGCTGTTCGGCGACTCCGTCGCCTTCTCCGAGGTGTTCGAGGCCGACCTCCCCGGCGTCATGGCCGTCCAGACCGAGGGGACCTGGACCGTCACGCCGACGCCCTGACCCGGGGTCGCGACGCGCCGGCCGCGGAGTCGGGGAACGGGCGCCCCTCGGCCCAGACCCGCTGCACGCGGAGCGACGCGTCGAGCAGGACGACGTCGGCGCGGTACCCGGGCGCCAGCAGGCCGAGGTCGCCACGGCCGAGCACGCGGGCGGGAACGGCGGTGAGGGCGGCGACGGACGCCTCCAGCCCGAGCCGGCCGGGCCCGACGGCGCGCCGCAGGGTCTCGTCCTGCGTGAGCGTGGATCCGGCGAGCACAGCGGTGCCCGCGAGCCGGGCGACTCCGCCGAGCACCTCGACGTCGAGCGGGCCGAGGCGGTGCGCTCCGTCGCCCGCCCCGGCCGCCGCCATCGCGTCGGTGACGAGCGCGATCCGCCCGGGAGCCGCCGCGAACGCGAGCCGCACCACCTCGACGTCCACGTGCCGGCCGTCGAGGATCAGCTCGAGCGCGACCCGCTCGTCTCCCAGTGCCACCGGGATCGGGCCCGGGGAGCGGTGGCCGATCCCGGGCATGGCGTTGAACGCGTGCGTGATCAGCCGGGCTCCGCGGTCGAACGCGGCCCGCGCCTGGTCGGCGTCCGCCTCGGTGTGGCCCACCGCGACCACCGTGCCGGCGCCGGCGAGCCGCTCCACCGCGGCGAGGGCTCCCGGCAGCTCGGGCGCGAGCGTGATCTGCGCGAGGCGTCCGCGGGCGGCGTCCAGCAGCCGGCCGACCGCGCCGGAGGAGGGGTGCACGAGAGCCGCGGGGTCGTGCGCTCCCCTGCGCGAGGGCGCGAGGAACGGGCCCTCCAGGTGCGCGCCGAGCACGAGCGGGTCGGCGGCCGCGAGAGCCGAGACTGCGTCCAGAGAGGCCTCCAGCTGCTCCAGCCGCGCCGAGACCAGGCTGACCAGCGAGCGCGTGGTGCCGCGGGAGCGGTGCAGCGCGAGGCCCGCGCGGATCGCCTCCGCTCCTCCGTCGAAGCGGTGACCGCCCCCTCCGTGCACGTGGAGGTCGAGGAAGCCCGGGACAGCGGTGAGGCCCCGCGCGTCGTGCAGCTCCGCCCCCTCCGCCTGCGCCTGCCAGCCGGTGCCGGTGCCGGTCGCCGTGATCGCGCCGTCCCGCGCGAGGAGCCAGTGGTCCTCCACCGTCCCGGCCGCGTCGACCTTCCGTGCGCTGTGGATGATCAGCGCGGCGTGCGCCATGCGGTCGTCTCCTGGGTGTCGGTTCCGGATCGGCGGGGACTCCGCCCCCTCCCGACGATGGCACAGCCCCTGCCGGTCGCGCCGGTCCGACACCGATCACTGCGCCACCCCGGACGCATTCCGCGCCTCCGCGTCACGAACAGGGACCTCGCGCGTCTCCTGTGCATGCCTGCCCTGGACCCCCGAACCCCCGCCCCCCGCCTCGCCGCCTCCCGCCGGCCGCTCGACGTCGTCGCCATCGCGGCGGCCGCCCTCGTCAACGAGCGCTACCTCGATCGGCGCTTCACCGTCCACCACCTCGCCGCCGAGCTGCGGATGCCCGCCCTGCTGCTGCGGCTGCGGTTCCGCCGCTGCTACGGGCTCGGCCTCGACGAGCACCTCGCCCTCCGCCGACTCGAGCTGGCCGCCGTCCTGATGGCGAGCACCCCCGTCGCTCTCGGCGGCCTCGACCGCATCGCCCGGGGCTCCGGCTACCGGGGCACCGCCGAGCTGGACCGCGACCACCGGAGGCACCGCCGGTCCTCCGCGCTGGCCGCCTGGTTCCGGGCCGCCCCGCGTCCCGAGCGCGAGCACCGGCCCGGCACCCGGCCCGAGGTGGAGCTGCTCGCCGCCGCCCCGGGCGCCGCGACGCCGCCCCGCCCCGGCAGCGTCCGCTCGGCACCGGTCACCCCGCTGAGGCGCCGCGCCTGAGCCCGGCCGCGGAGCGGTACAGTGCCACGATGCGCACCTCCGGAACCCGCCGATGACGGCCGTCCGCTACGTCGCGATCGGCGATTCCTTCACCGAGGGCGTCGGCGACGAGCGGCCGGACGGCACCCCGTGCGGCTGGGCCGATCTGACGGCCGCGGGATGGGCGGCGGCCACGGGCGAGCGGATCGAGTACGCGAACCTCGCGATCCGGGGCCGGCTCATCGCGCCGATCCTCGCCGAGCAGCTCGAGCCCGCGCTCGCCCTGGGCCCGACCCACCTCTCCTTCAACGGAGGCGGCAACGACATGCTGCGCCCGCGGGCCGACATCGAGCGGATCGCCGACGCCTACCTCCGCGTCCTCGAGCGCTGCGACGAGCAGGGCGTCGTGCTGATCGCCCTGGCCGGCGCCGACCCGTCGTCGCGGCTCCCGCTCGGCTCGCTCATCCGTCGCCGCGGGGACGCGCTGACCGACGCCGTCCTGCGCCGGACGAGCCACCGGACCGACGTGGTCGTCGCCGACAACTGGCACGACCCCGCTTTCGCCGATCCGGCGCTGTGGTCGGAGGACCGCCTGCACCTCGGCCCGCGGGGACACCGGCGGGTGGCCGACCGGGTCCTGCGGGCGCTCGGGCTCACGCCGCCCGCCGCGCTGCCCGACGCTCCCGAGGCCGCACTCTGGCGCGGCGGAACCGTGCAGTACTACCGGCAGCACGTCGCGCCGTGGGTGCGGCGCAGGCTCACCGGCACGTCCTCCGGGGACGGCCGCGCCGCGAAGTACGCGGGCTTCGTGCCGATCGACCCGGTCTGACGCCTCCTCCGAGGAGCACGGCGCTCGTTCGACGGGCAGGGATGTCCCCCGAGCCGCTCAGCGGCGACCTCGCGCGGCCGCTGAACGCCTTCGAGCGCTCAGTGCCAGCCGTACCGCGCCGAGAGCACCCGGGCGACGGCGTCGTACCGAGCGCGCTCCAGAGCTGCTCCTTCGCGGCGCATCCCGGCGGGGTGCACGCGGAACACGCGCTCCGGGTCGACCCAGCTGGGGCGCCCGTCCGGGTCCCAGCCGCCGGTGCCGACGGCCAGGTAGTCGGAGTGCTCCTTCGAGCTCAGCCGCACGGCGAGAACCGTCCCCGACTTCTCGACCGCGAGCACGAGCACCGGGCGGTCCTTGCCGCGGCCGTCGTCCTCCTCGTAGGGGACCCAGGTCCAGACGACCTCGCCCGGGTCCGGGTCGCCGTCGGGCGTGGGCGCATAGCCCAGGCGGACCCCGCGGAGCCGCGACGGGTCGACCTCGACGGTGCGGCCCACTCCGCTCGCGCCCGGGGTCGGCGCCGTCGTGCTCAGGTACGGGCGCTGCGGGCGGGGCCCGGCGTCCGGCCGCGGGGCGACCGCGCGGCCGAGGAGTCGGAGGAGCAGGGACACGACCGAGCGCGAGGAGGGCACCCCGGAACCCTAGCCCGGATCCGCGGCCGCCCGCCCGCGGGGGCGCGCCCGGCGGTCGCCCGTCCCGGACGCGCCGACGGGGTGCCGGCTCCGGAGAGCCGGCACCCCGTCGGGTGCTGCGGAGGAGGGGGTCAGTCCGCCAGGACGTAGCCCGCCTCGCCGTGGATGGCCGTGTCGATGCCGGCGATCTCGTCCTCGTTCTTCACACGGAAGCCCATCGTCTTCTGGATGATCCAGCCGATGAGGAGCGTCATGACGAAGGAGTAGGCGAGGACGGTGAAGGCCGCGAGGGCCTGCTTGCCGAGCTGGCTCGCGTCGCCGGTGAGGAACAGGCCCACGCCGGTGCCGAAGAAGCCGATGTAGAGCGTTCCGATGAGGCCGCCGACCAGGTGCACGCCGACCACGTCGAGCGAGTCGTCGTAGCCGAGGCGGTACTTCAGGTCGATCGCCAGGGCGCAGACGGCGCCGGTGATGACGCCCAGGACGATCGCCCAGAACGGCGACAGGCTGGCGCAGGCCGGGGTGATCGCGACGAGGCCCGCGACCGCGCCCGAGGCGGCGCCGATCGAGGTGGGCTTGCCGTCCTTGATCTTCTCGACGACGAGCCAGCCGAGGATCGCGGCGGCCGGAGCGGCGATGGTGTTCAGGAAGGCGACGGCCGCGATGCCGTCGGCGGCGAGCTCGGAGCCGGCGTTGAAGCCGAACCAGCCGAACCACAGCAGTCCGGCGCCCAGGAGCACGAACGGCGGGTTGTGCGGCTGGTGCGCGCCCTTGGTGAAGTTGACGCGCTTGCCGAGCACCAGGGCGAGAGCGAGGGCCGCCGCTCCGGCGTTGATGTGGACGGCGGTGCCGCCCGCGAAGTCGATCGCGCCGACGCCGTAGGCGATCCAGCCGCCGTCGACGACGGTGGCGTCGTCGCCGAGGGTGAAGTTGAAGACCCACGAGGCGACCGGGAAGTAGACGACGGTGGCCCAGACGCCGGCGAAGACCATCCAGGCCCCGAACTTCGCGCGGTCGGCGATGGCGCCGGAGATGAGCGCGACGGTGATGATCGCGAACGTCGCCTGGAACGCGGCGAAGGCCAGCGTCGGGTAGGCCGACGTCTGCTCGCCGAGCGCGTCGTTGTAGATGCCCTGCAGGCCGATCTGGGCGGTGTCGATGCCGAGGACGCCGTCGATGCCGACGAAGGTGTCGGTCCCTGCGGGGCCGGACGGGCCGTTGCCGAACGCGATCGCGTAGCCGTACAGGACCCAGAGGACCCCGATGAGGCCCATGGCTCCGAAGCTGAGCATCATCATGCTGATGACGCTCTTCGCACGCACCAGGCCGCCGTAGAAAAAGGCGAGCCCGGGGGTCATGAGCAGGACCAGCGCGGCTGCGATGAGCAGGAACGCGGTATTGCCTTGATCCATTGTTGAACCTCTCGTGAGTGTGCAGAGAAAAGCCCGGAGCGAGGACGCTGCGTCGGAGCACGGCCTGGAGACACGCGGGTGTCGGGTCACCTCGGGTAGCCGACAGTCTGGTGGCGCGAGGTTTCGTCCCGTGAGGCACCACGTTTCGCGGAGGTTACGGCCGAGGCCCTTGTGTAAAAAGCGCGTTACGGCGCGCTGGCGGACGGCACGACGACGACCCCGGGAACGCCGGGAGGAGAGCGGATCCGCCCCTAGGAGCGGGGCGCCATCGAGGTGAGCGCGATGAGCCGCGACATCGAGCGCAGGTACTTCTTGCGGTAGCCGCCGCTCAGCATGTCGCCGCCGAAGACCTCGTCGAGGGGCGTCCCGGAGGCGAGGACCGGG
This sequence comes from Rathayibacter sp. AY2B9, assembly GCF_002931595.1. Classification (NCBI taxonomy): domain Bacteria; kingdom Bacillati; phylum Actinomycetota; class Actinomycetes; order Micrococcales; family Microbacteriaceae; genus Rathayibacter; species Rathayibacter sp. AY2B9. Next base: position 33,408 of record NZ_PSUB01000007.1, on the reverse strand, counting down.
ATCTGCGCGTCGTAGACCCGGTCGATGAAGGCCACGAGGCGCAGGGCGTCGGTCTGGTCGGTCAGAGCGGTGACGCCCCGGAGCACGATGGTGTCGACGCCGTCGATCACCTTGATGTAGCGGGAGGGGTGCACGGTGCCCAGGTGGTGCACGGCGTCCGCGAACGGGTCGTCGGTGACGACGGAGCCGGCGGGGGCGGCCGCGACGAGAGCGTCGATCTCCTCGTCGGTGCGCACCACGGCGTGGCCCTCGATGTCGCGGCGCCGGTAGTCGGTGCCGTCGATCCGCATCGTCTCGAAGTGGGCGGCCATCGACTGGATCTCGCGGAGGAAGTCCGCTGCGGCGAAGCGCCCCTCGCCCAGCGCGTTGGGCGGGGTGTTCGAGGTCGCGGCGATGCGGGTCCCGGAGGCGACCAGCTCGCCGAGGAGCCGCGTCATCAGCATCGTGTCGCCCGGGTCGTCCAGCTCGAACTCGTCGATGCACAGCAGCGCCGAGCCCTTGAGGAGCGAGACGGTCGCCGCGTAGCCGAGCGCGCCGACGAGCGCGGTGTACTCGATGAACGTCCCGAAGTAGGTGCGGCCCGGCACCGCGTGCCAGATCGCCGCGAGCAGGTGGGTCTTGCCGACGCCGAAGCCGCCGTCGAGGTACACGCCCGGCTTGACCGCGGGGGCCTTCTTCCGGCCGAAGCCCAGGAAGCCGCCTCCGCCTCCCTTGGATCCGCCGCCGGCGGCGAACGCGCGGAGAGCCTCCACCGCGTCGGCCTGCGAGGGGTACTCCGGGTCGGGACGGTAGCTCTCGAAGGTGGCGCCCTCGAACTGGCGCGGGGGCACCAGCGTCGACGCGATCTCGTGCCCGCTGATCTGGGGCGAGCGGGCGGTCAGGCTGCTCGTCGATCGGACGTCGTCGGGGCTCACTCGCGTCTCGCATCCTGCGCACGGCGGGGGTCCGTGCGCTCAGTGGCGGCGGCCGCACCGGGCACGGAGCCGCCGCGGTTCTGTGTCGAACTCTTACGGCGCCCTCCGTGCGGCGTCGTCCGCGGACGCGTACTGTCGCTGAAGGGCGGGCTCCAGCGTAGCCCGCCGTGGAATCACGCCCGCGCTCCGCGCACCATCCTGGAGGTCCTCCTTGTCCGTCGAAACCGATCCGTCGCCGAAGTTCGCCTCCTACGCGCACCCCGAACGGCTCGTCAGCGCCGACTGGCTCGAGCAGCGCCTCGGCACTCCCGGTCTCGTCGTCGTCGAGTCCGACGAGGACGTCCTGCTCTACGAGACCGGCCACATCCCCGGCTCCGTCAAGATCGACTGGCACACCGACCTCAACGACCCGGTGCAGCGCGACTACATCGACGGCGCTGCGTTCGCCGCGCTGGTCGGCGGCAAGGGCATCGCCCGCGACACCACCGTCGTCGTCTACGGCGACAAGAACAACTGGTGGGCCGCCTACGCGCTCTGGGTCTTCACCCTCTTCGGTCACGAGGACGTCCGTCTGCTCGACGGCGGCCGCGACAAGTGGCTCGCGGAGGGCCGCCCGACGACCACCGACGCCTCCTCCCCGGAGCCCGCCGAGTACCCCGTCGTCGAGCGCAGCGACGCCGAGATCCGCGCCTTCAAGGACGACGTCCTCGCGCACTTCGGCAACCCGCTGATCGACGTCCGCTCCCCGGAGGAGTTCACCGGGCAGCGCACCACGGCGCCGGCCTACCCGGAGGAGGGCGCCCTGCGCGCCGGTCACATCCCGAGCGCGCAGAACGTGCCCTGGGGCAGGGCCGCCGCCGAGGACGGCACCTTCCGCCCCCTCGACGAGCTGAACGGCATCTACCGCGAGGGCGCGGGGCTGAAGGACGGCGACTCCGTCATCGCCTACTGCCGGATCGGCGAGCGCTCCGCCCACACCTGGTTCGTGCTGACCCACCTCCTCGGCTTCGAGGGCGTCCGCAACTACGACGGCTCCTGGACCGAGTGGGGCAGCGCCGTCCGCGTCCCGATCGTGCAGGGCGCCGAGCCCGGCGAGGCCCCCGCGGCCCGCTGACGCGTCACGACGGAGGCCGGGAGCGCCGATCCGCCCGTCGACGGGCCGGATCCGGGCCCCGGCCTCCGCTGCGACCGCCCGCCGCCCCTCCCCCGATGAGACACTGGACCGGATGACCGACACCACGCTCCCCGACGCTCTGCGCGACATCCGCGAGGAGTTCCTCGCCCTCGAGAAGCCGGAGCGCCTGCAGCTCCTGCTCGAGTTCTCGAACGAGCTCCCCGACCTGCCCGAGCGCTACCGCGACCACCCGGACCTCTTCGAGCGCGTGGAGGAGTGCCAGGCGCCCGTCTTCATCGTCGTCGACGTCGAGGGCGGGATCGTGCACCTGCACGCCACGGCTCCTCGCGAGGCGCCCACGACGCGCGGCTTCGCGTCGATCCTGGCGCAGGGCCTGGCCGGGCTCACCCCCGAGCAGGTGCTCGCCGTCCCCGACGACTTCCCGCAGACCATCGGCCTCTCGGAGGCGGTCTCGCCGCTGCGCCTGCGCGGCATGACCGCGCTGCTCGGCCGCACCAAGCGGCAGGTCCGCGCGCACCTGGCCGCATGATCCTCCGGCCGCTCGTCCCCGCCGGTCCGCCGATCGTGATCGGCGAGGAGGGCGCGCGAGCGGCGGTCGCGGACGCCTGGCGTCCCGACGAGGCGGTGCGCGTGCGCCTGAACATGATCGCGAGCGTCACCGGCTCCAGCACCGGCTCCGACGGAACCAGCGAGACGCTCACCAACCGCGTCGACCGCACGATCCTCGGAGTCGTCCGCGAGCAGGCCGACGTCGTCCTCGTCGGAGCCGCGAGCGTCCGCGCCGAGGGCTACCGCGTCCCCCGGCGGGTCCCGCTCGCCGTCGTCTCCGCCTCGGGCGATCTCGCCGGGCACCGCCTGGAGCTGCAGGAGGGCGACCGGGTCCTGCTGCTGGTGCCGGAGTCGCGCGGCGCGGTGGAGGGGCTCCCCGCCGGCGTCGAGGTCGTCCCGGTCCCGTCCTCCTCGGAGCGGATCGGCGTCGACGAGCTCCTGGAGGCTCTCGCCGGGCTCGGCCTGCACCGCGTCGTCTGCGAGGGCGGCGCCTCGCTCTCGGGCCAGTTCCTCGCCTCGGGCCGGGTCGACGAGCTGTGCCTCACCACCTCGCCGCGCGTCGTCCTGCCGGGCCTCCCGGTCGCGACGGGCACGGCCGTCGTCGACGACGCCTACGCCCTGACGCTCCTGGCCGCGGACGATTCCGGGGCCGTCTACGCCCGCTGGAGCCGCACGCGCTGAGAGCCGCCCACCCGGCGTGCCTCCGCGTCCCGGGCGCGTCGGAACCCTAGTCTGCGATCGTGCCCGAATTCCCAGCGTCGTCCCAGCTCCCTGAGGAGTTCCGGGTCGCGACGGAGTCGATCCGCGCCGCTGCCACGCGCGCCGAGCTCACCGTGTCCGAGATCGCCTCGCCGTCGGGTCTCGCGCCCTGGGCCCTCGCCCTGTCGGGCGACGTCGCGCCGCACGCGCACGGACGCGACTCCGAGCTGGGCACGGGGCGCTTCATCCTGCTCTACGACCCCGAGGAGCCCGAGCAGTGGGGCGGCCCCTTCCGTGTCGTCTGCTTCGCCCAGGCCCCGCTCGAGGTCGAGATCGGCACCGATCCGTTCCTCGCCGAGGTCGCCTGGTCCTGGCTCATCGACGCCCTCGGGGCGCGGGGCGCCTCTTATTCCGCCGCGTCCGGCACGGCCACCAAGGTGCTCTCCACTGGTTTCGGCGAGCTGGCCGCTCAGGGGGACGGTGCGCAGATCGAGATCCGCGCCTCCTGGAGCCCGGATGATGCGCAGCTCGCCGCTCACGTGGAAGGGTGGGGGGAGCTGTTGTGCATGCTCGCGGGTCTCCCGCCCGTATCGAGCGACGGTGTGACCCCGCTCGCCTTCCGACGGAACAACCGTGACTGATTACCGTGTCCTCTCCACGCCCGACGAGTTCCTCGCCGCGGTCGACGCCCTCGCCGCCGGCGAGGGCCCCGTCGCCGTCGACGCCGAGCGCGCCTCCGGCTTCACCTACTCGCAGCGCGCGTACCTGATCCAGGTCTACCGGCGCGGTGCCGGCGCGTTCCTCTTCGATCCCCCCGCCATCGGCCGGATGGACGCCCTGCAGGCGGTCATCGGCCAGGAGGAGTGGGTCCTCCACGCCGCCAGCCAGGATCTCGCCTGCCTGCGCGAGGTGGGCCTGGACCCGGTGCGGATCTTCGACACCGAGCTCGCCGCCCGGCTCCTCGGACTGCCCAAGGTGGGCCTCGGCGCCGTCGTCGAGGACCTCCTCGGCATCCACCTGGCCAAGGAGCACTCGGCCGCCGACTGGTCGACCCGCCCCCTCCCCCAGAGCTGGCTCGTCTACGCCGCGAAGGACGTGGAGCTCCTCGTCGACCTCCGCGACCGCATGGAGGAGATGCTCATCGCCGCGCGGAAGACGCGCATCGCCCGCGAGGAGTTCGAGGCGACGCTCGCGCGCGCCCCGAAGGCGGTCCCGCCTGATCCGTGGCGCCGCCTCTCCGGCATGCACTCGCTCCGCGGCCCGCGCCCCCTCGCCGTGGCGCGCGAGCTCTGGCTGGCCCGGGACGCGTTCGCCCGCGAGCGCGACATCGCTCCCGGCCGCCTGATCCCCGACTCCTCGATCATCGCGGTCGCCCGCAACATCCCGACCAGCATCGGCCAGCTCTCGGGCCGCCGCGACTTCACCGGCCGCGCCAGCCGCGGTGAGGTCGAGCGCTGGTGGGCCGCGATCGAGCGCGGGACGACGACCGAGGACCTGCCGAGCCCGACCCGCCCGGCCGCCGACACGCTCCCCCCTCCCCGCGCGTGGGGCGATCGCAACCCGGCCGCCGACGCGCGCCTGAAGGCGGGACGCGCCGTGGTCACCGAGATCGCCGAGCTGCTCTCGCTCCCGGTCGAGAACCTGCTCACGCCGGAGCTGCTGCGCCGGGTGGCCTGGAACCCGCCCGAGCCGCTGACCGCGGAGTCGGTCGCCGCGGAGCTCACCCGTGCCGGCGCCCGCGCCTGGCAGGTCGAGGCCACATCGGGCTCGATCGCCACCGCGTTTGTCGAAGCGGCCCAAGCGCCGGCCGAGGGCACCGAAACCCCTTCGTAGGAAGCGGCAAAGGATTCCGGCTGCGCGGTGCCGGTTTCTACGATCGACGGCGACCGTGAGTTCCTGGGAGGCATTGTGGCCGAGAGATCCGAAGTCGTGTTCGTCGACGGAGTCCGTACTCCGTTCGGGCGTGCCGGCGAGAAGGGCATGTACTGGCAGACCCGAGCCGACGACCTCGTCGTCAAGGCGATGATCGGTCTGCTGGAGCGCAACGGCGCGCTGCCGAAGGAGCGGGTGGACGAGGTGGCGATCGCCGCCACCACCCAGCAGGGCGACCAGGGCCTGACCCTCGGCCGCACGGCGGCGCTGCTCGCAGGGCTGCCGAAGTCGGTGCCCGGCTTCGCCATCGACCGCATGTGCGCCGGAGCGATGACCTCGGTCACCGCGACCGCGGGCGGCATCGCGTTCGGCGCCTACGACGTGGTCCTCGCCGGCGGCGTGGAGCACATGGGCCGGCACCCGATGGGCTTCGGCGCCGACCCCAACCCGCGCTTCCTCTCCGAGCGCCTCGTCGGCGAGGACGCGCTCAACATGGGCCGCACGGCGGAGCGGATCCACGACCGCTTCCCGCACCTGACGAAGGAGCGCGCCGACCACTACGCCCTGCGGAGCCAGCAGAAGCTCGCCGCCGCGTACGCCGCCGGCAGCATCCAGCCGGACCTCGTCCCCGTCGCCACGCGCAGCGCCGCGGGCTGGGGCCTCGCGACCGCCGATGAGGCACCGCGCCCCGAGACGACCCTCGAGGGCCTCGCGGGCCTGCGGACCCCGTTCCGCCCCCATGGCCGGGTGACCGCGGGCAACTCCTCCGGGCTCAACGACGGAGCGACGGTGTCGCTCCTGGCCAGCGCCGACGCCGCGCAGGAGCTGGGCCTGTCCGCGAAGATGCGGATGGTGAGCTTCGCGTACGCCGGCGTCGAGCCCGAGATCATGGGCATCGGCCCGGTCCCCTCGACCGAGAAGGCGCTCCGCAAGGCGGGCCTGGGCATCGAGGACATCGGGCTCTTCGAGCTCAACGAGGCGTTCGCCGTGCAGGTGCTCTCCTTCCTCGACCACTTCGGCCTCGACGACGACGACCCGCGCGTCAACGAGTACGGCGGAGCGATCGCGATCGGCCACCCGCTCGCCTCCTCCGGGGTCCGGCTGATGATCCAGCTGGCCCGGCAGTTCGAGTCGCACCCCGAGGTCCGCTACGGCGTGACGGCCCTCTGCGTCGGCCTCGGCCAGGGCGGCACGGTGATCTGGGAGAACCCGCACTACGACGGCAAGCGCGGACGACGGAAGGGACGCTGACCCATGCTCGACGGATTCGAGAACCTCGTGGACCTCGCCGAGGGCGAGGTCGTCACCCACTCCTACGTCCGCGACGTGCCGCTGCCCAGCGGCCGCACGCTCGCCCTGATCACGCTCGACAACGACCGCGACCACACCCGCCCCAACACCTTCGGGCCGGCGTCGCTCTTCGAGCTGGCGGACGTCCTCCTCACGCAGAAGGAGCGCGCCTCGCGCGGCGAGATCCAGGCGGTCGGCATCACCGGCAAGCCGTTCATCCTCGCCGCGGGAGCCGACCTCAGCAAGGTCGGGGCCATCCCGAGCCGTGAGCTCGGCCGCCAGCTGGCGCGCCTGGGCCACCGCACGCTGGGGATGCTGGCCGAGCTGGGCGTGCCGTCCTTCGCCTTCATCAACGGCCTCGCCCTGGGCGGCGGCACCGAGATCGGCCTGAACGCCGACTACCGCACCGTCGACTCCTCCATCCCCGCGCTCGGGCTCCCCGAGGTCTTCCTCGGCATCATCCCCGGCTGGGGCGGCGCGTGGCTCCTGCCGAACCTGATCGGCATCGAGAACGCCCTCAAGGTCGTCGTCGAGAACCCGCTGAAGAACAACCGCACGCTCAAGGGCCAGGAGGTGTTCGACCTCGGCATCGCCGACGCGATCTTCCCGCCCGCCGCCTTCCTCGAGGACTCGCTCCGCTGGGCCGATGGTGTGATCGGCGGCTCCGTGAAGGTGGAGCGGCCGAACGCGCCCGGCAAGCTGGAGCGGCTGGTCAAGTGGGACGTCGCGATCTCGATCGCGCGCAAGCAGCTGGAGTCGCGGATCGGCACGGTCGCGGCGTCTCCGTACCGCGCGCTGGAGCTGCTCAAGGCCGCGAAGAACACCACGCGCGAGGAGGGCTTCGCCGCCGAGGACGAGGCGCTGGCCGACCTGATCTCGGGCGACCAGTTCCGCGCGAGCATCTACGCGTTCGATCTGGTGCAGAAGCGCGCCAAGCGTCCTGCGGGAGCGCCCGACAGGGCGCTGGCCAAGCCCGTCACCAAGGTCGGGGTGGTCGGCGCGGGCCTCATGGCCTCGCAGTTCGCGCTGCTCTTCGTCCGCCGCCTCCAGGTGCCGGTGGTCATCACCGACCTCGACCAGGAGCGGGTCGACAAGGGCGTCGCGGGCATCCGCGCCGAGATAGACGCGCTGCTGGCGAAGGGACGCGTCTCCCCCGACGACGCGAACCGCCTCCGCGCGCTGATCACCGGCACGACCGACCGCTCCGACTTCGCCGACGCCGACTGGGTGATCGAGGCGGTCTTCGAGGAGCTGTCGGTGAAGCAGGACGTGTTCGCCGACATCGAGCGCTACGTCTCGCCCACGGCGGTGCTCGCGACCAACACCTCGTCCCTCTCCGTCGAGCGCATCGGCGAGCGGCTGGAGCACCCCGAGCGCCTCGTCGGCTTCCACTTCTTCAACCCGGTCGCGGTCATGCCGCTGATCGAGGTGGTCCGGACGCCGCACACCGACGACGAGACCCTCTCGACGGCGATGGTCACCGCCGCGAAGCTCAAGAAGAACGCCGTCATCACGCGCGACACCCCGGGCTTCGTGGTGAACCGCGTGCTGGCGAAGGTCCTGGGCGAGGCGATGCACGCGGTCGACACGGGCACTCCCTTCGAGATCGTCGAGCAGTCGCTGGCTCCGTTCGGCCTGCCGATGACCCCGTTCGAGCTGCTCGAGCTGGTGGGCCTCAAGGTCGGCGCTCACGTGCTCGACACCCACCACGCCGCGTTCCCCGACCGCTTCTTCGACAGCCCCAACCTGCACCGCCTCGCCGAGCTCGGCCACGTCTTCGAGCGCGACGCGAAGGGGCGTGTGAAGGGCGTCGACAAGCGCGCGGTCGCGATCGTCGCCGGGGGCACGGAGCCGATGACGGCCGAGCAGCTGCGGCTGCGCGTCGAGACGGGTCTCGCGGACGAGGTCAAGCGGATGCTGGACGACGACGTCGTGCACGCCGCGGAGGACATCGACCTCTGCCTGATCCTCGGCGCGGGCTACCCGTTCCAGATGGGCGGGCTCACGCCCTACCTCGACCGGGTCGGCGCGAGCGAGCGGGCGTTCGGGGACACGTTCCACCACCCCGCGATCCGCGGCGTCGACTGACGCGGAGTGCAGTGACGCGGAAGGGGCGCCGGATCTGATCCGGCGCCCCTTCCGCGCGTCGCCTGAGGGACGGGTCCCGACGGCCGATCAGTCGCTGCGGGCGTCGTCCCGGGCCTCGACCTCGTCCGGGAGCGGACGGGCGACCGGGATCTTGCTGCCCAGCACCTGCGCGACGACGTCGCGAGCGATGTGCTGGGGAGTGAGTCCGACGTCCTCGAGGATCTCCTCGCGCTTGGCGTGGTCGAGGAACTGGTCGGGCAGCCCGAGCTCGGTCACCGCGGTGTCCACGCCGGCCTCGCGCAGGTCCTGGCGGATGCGCGTGCCGATCCCGCCGACGCGCACCCCGTCCTCGATCGAGACGACGATGCGGTGCTCGCGGGCGAGCTCGATGATGCTGGTGGGCACGGGCACGACCCAGCGGGGGTCGACGACGGTGGCTCCGATGCCCTGGGCCGCGAGCCGCTGGGCGACCTCGAGACCCATCGCGGCCATCGGCCCGACCGTGACCAGCAGCACGTCCTTGCGCTCGGCGCGGGCGAGCACGTCGACCCCGTCGCCGAGGCGCTCGACGGCGTCGATCTCGTCGCCGACGCTCCCCTTCGAGAAGCGCACCACGGTCGGCGCGTCGGTGACGCCCACGGCCTCGCGCAGCTCCTCGCGCAGGCGCACGGAGTCGCGCGGAGCGGCGAGGCGGATGTTCGGGACGACCTGCAGGATCGCCAGATCCCACATGCCGTGGTGGCTCGGACCGTCGGGCCCGGTGACTCCGGCACGGTCCAGTACGAAGGTGACGCCCGCGCGGTGCAGTGCGACGTCCATCAGCACCTGGTCGAAGGCGCGGTTCACGAAGGTGGCGTACAGCGCGACGACCGGATGCAGCCCGCCGAAGGCGAGACCGGCGGCCGAGGTCACGGCGTGCTGCTCCGCGATGCCGACGTCGAAGACGCGCTCCGGGTACTTCTCCGCGAGGCGGTCGAGACCGACGGGCCGGAGCATGGCGGCCGTGATGCCGACGATCGTCGGGTCCTCGTCGGCCAGGGTGACGATCTCCTCGGCGAACACCGAGGTCCACGATCGGGCCCCGGCCGCGCTCAGCGGCTCGCCCGTCTCGGGGTCGATCTGCCCGACGGCGTGGAACTGGTCGGCGAGGTCGTGCACGGCCGGACCGAAGCCCTTGCCCTTCTGGGTGATCGCGTGGACGATGACCGGCTGGCCGTAGTCCTTCGCCTGCTGGAGGGCCTCCTCCATCGCCGTCAGGTCGTGTCCGTCGATCGGCCCCAGGTACTTGATGTCGAGGTTGGAGTAGAGCGCCTCGTTGTTGATGAAGCGGCTGAGGAAGCCGTGGAGCCCGCCGCGCACGCCGCGGTAGACGGCGGCGGCGGGGCCGCCCAGCCGCTCCGAGACGGCCCGGGAGCCGCGGTGCATCGTGCGGTAGGTCGGCCGCGTGCGGACGCCGTTGAGGAAGCGGGCCATGCCGCCGATCGTCGGGGCGTAGGAGCGCCCGTTGTCGTTGACCACGATGACGAGCCCGCGGGAGTTGTCGTCGCTGATGTTGTTCAGCGCCTCCCAGGTCATGCCGCCGGTGAGGGCGCCGTCGCCCACGACCGCGACGACGTGGCGGTCGGTCTGACCGGTCATCGTGAAGGCGCGGGAGATGCCGTCCGCCCAGGACAGCGAGCTGGAGGCGTGCGAGCTCTCGACGATGTCGTGCGGCGACTCCCTCCGCTGCGGGTAGCCGGCGAGGCCGCCGCGCTGCCGGAGCTTCGAGAAGTCCTGGCGACCGGTGAGCAGCTTGTGGACGTAGGACTGGTGTCCGGTGTCGAACACGATCGCGTCGTGCGGCGAGTCGAAGACCCGGTGGATCGCGATGGTCGTCTCGACGACGCCGAGGTTCGGCCCCAGGTGGCCGCCGGTCTTCGAGACCTCGCGCACGAGGAAGTCGCGGATCTCCTGCGCCAGCGTCTCGAGCTCGGCCGCGGTCAGGCGATCGAGATCGCGAGGACCGCCGATGGTCTCGAGAACAGCCATGCGCGCCGCCTTCCGGGGTCGTGAGCGAGGTGGGGACGTCTCCCGAGTCTACGCACGGGGCCCCCGGGAACGCGTGTGCGCCTCCCCCGCAGGGAAGGCGCACACGCTCTGCGGCTGATCTAGACGAGCGAGCGCAGCACGTACTGCAGGATGCCGCCGTTGCGGTAGTAGTCCGCCTCACCGGGGGTGTCGATGCGGACGACCGCGTCGAACTCGACGGTCTGCTTGCCCTCGGCTGAGTGCTCGGTCGGCTCGGCGACGACGTGGACCGTCTTGGGGGTGACGCCCTCGTTCAGCTCCTCGATGCCCGAGATGCTGATCGACTCGGTGCCGTCCAGGCCCAGCGACTCCCAGCTCTCGCCCGCGGGGAACTGCAGCGGGACGACGCCCATGCCGATGAGGTTCGAGCGGTGGATCCGCTCGAAGCTCTCGACGATGACCGCCTTGACGCCCAGCAGGCTCGTGCCCTTGGCCGCCCAGTCGCGCGACGAGCCGGAGCCGTACTCCTTGCCGCCCAGGATGACGAGCGGGGTTCCCTCGGCCTGGTAGTTCTGCGACGCGTCGTAGATGAACGACTGCAGGGCGTCCGGCTGAGTGAAGTCGCGGGTGTAGCCGCCCTCCACGCCGTCGAGCAGCTGGTTGCGCAGGCGGATGTTCGCGAACGTGCCGCGGATCATCACCTCGTGGTTGCCGCGGCGCGAGCCGTAGGAGTTGTAGTCCTTGCGGTCGATGCCGTGCTCGTCGAGGTAGCGGCCGGCGGGGCTGTCGGCCTTGATCGAGCCGGCGGGGCTGATGTGGTCGGTCGTGACGGAGTCGCCGAGCTTGGCGAGCACGCGGGCACCGGCGATGTCGGTGACCGGGGTCGTCTCCATCGTCATGCCGTCGAAGTACGGGGGCTTCCGCACGTAGGTCGACGACTCGTCCCACTCGAAGATCGAGCCCTCGGGGGTCTGCAGCGCGCGCCAGCGCTCGTCGCCGTCGAACACGCCCGCGTACTGCGTGTCGAACATCGACTTGTCGATCGACGAGTCGATCGTCGCCTGCACCTCGGCCGCGTCGGGCCAGATGTCCTTGAGGAACACGTCGTTGCCGTCGGAGTCGGTGCCGAGCGCGTCGACCTCGAAGTCGAAGTTCATCGAGCCGGCGAGCGCGTAGGCGATGACGAGCGGGGGGCTCGCCAGGTAGTTCATCTTCACGTCCGGGTTGATGCGGCCCTCGAAGTTGCGGTTGCCCGAGAGCACGGCGGTCACGGCGAGGTCGTTGTCCTGCACCGCGGCCGAGATCTCCTCGAGCAGCGGGCCGGAGTTGCCGATGCAGGTCGTGCAGCCGTAGCCGACCGTGTAGAAGCCGAGCGCCTCGAGCGACTCGGTCAGGCCGGCCTTCTCGTAGTAGTCGGTGACGACCTTCGATCCGGGCGCCAGCGTGGTCTTGACCCACGGCTTGGCCTTCAGGCCCTTCTGCGCCGCGTTGCGGGCCAGCAGGCCGGCCGCGAGCATGACGGACGGGTTCGACGTGTTGGTGCACGAGGTGATCGCCGCGATCGCGACGGCGCCGTGATCGATCGTGAAGGTCCCGCCCTCGCCGAGCTCGACCGTGGTCGGCTTGGAGGCGGTCGACGGCGCGTGCGAGCGGTGGGTGTGCTCGTGGCTGCTGTGCTCGTCCTGCGGCTGCAGCTCTCCGGGGTCGGAGGCGGGGAACGACTCCGCGATGGTCAGGTCGACGATGTCGTGCGAGACGTCCGCGTAGTTGGTGAGGTCCGACTCGAACTGCGTCTTGGCGGACGAGAGCTCGATCCGGTCCTGCGGGCGCTTCGGGCCGGCGATCGAGGGGACGACGGTGCCGAGGTCGAGCTCGAGGTACTCGCTGAAGACCGGCTCGACCGCGGGGTCGTGCCAGAGCTTCTGCAGCTTGGAGTACTGCTCGACGAGGGCGATCTGCTCGTCGCTGCGGCCGGTGAGGCGCAGGTAGTCGAGGGTCACATCGTCGATGGGGAACATCGCGGCGGTGGAGCCGAACTCGGGGCTCATGTTGCCGATGGTGGCGCGGTTGGCGAGCGGCACCGCGGCGACGCCGGCCCCGTAGAACTCGACGAACTTGCCGACCACGCCGTGCTTGCGCAGCATCTGCGTGATGGTGAGCACGACGTCCGTCGCGGTCACGCCGGTCGGGATCGAGCCGGTGAGCTTGAAGCCGACGACCTTCGGGATGAGCATCGAGACGGGCTGGCCGAGCATCGCGGCCTCGGCCTCGATGCCGCCGACGCCCCAGCCGAGCACGCCGAGGCCGTTGACCATCGTCGTGTGCGAGTCGGTGCCGACGCAGGTGTCGGGGTAGGCGCGCAGCGCGCCGCCCACCTCGCGGGTCATGGTGACGCGGGCCAGGTACTCGATGTTGACCTGGTGCACGATGCCGGTTCCGGGCGGGACGACCTTGAAGTCGTCGAAGGCGGTCTGGCCCCAGCGGAGGAACTGGTACCGCTCGCCGTTGCGCTCGTACTCGAGCTCGACGTTGCGCTCGAGCGCGTCCTCGGTGCCGAAGAGGTCGGCGATGACGGAGTGGTCGATGACCATCTCGGCGGGCGCGAGCGGGTTGATCCGGTTCGCGTCGCCGCCCAGGGCAGCGACGGCCTCGCGCATCGTGGCGAGGTCGACGATGCAGGGCACGCCGGTGAAGTCCTGCATGACCACGCGGGCCGGCGTGAACTGGATCTCGGTGTCGGGCTCCGACTCCGGGACCCACTCGCCGAGGGCGCGGATGTGGTCGGCGGTGATGTTCGCGCCGTCCTCCGTGCGGAGGAGGTTCTCGAGCAGCACCTTGAGGCTGAACGGGAGCTTCTCGTGACCGGGGACCCGGTCGATGCGGAACACCTCGTAGTCGGTCGAGCCGACCTTCAGGGTGTCTTTCGATCCAAAGCTGTCTACCGCGGACACGTCGCCCTCTCCTTCGCTGACTGCAGCGTCCGCCGACGGGCGGAGCCGCTCTCCGTCCTCATCTTGACGACCGCGCACAGCGGCCTGCCACCAAGGTGGACCTAACTCCTCGACGCCGAGGCGCCCGGTCGACCTCGCCGCGACGGTGCGGGGAGGCGAGCGCTATTTATCTCGACGTCGAGACAATTCTACGCACGATCCGGAGCATCGCCCGCATCGGCGCGCTCGTCGGCTCCGCGGTACTCGGCCCGGACGGCGAGCACGGTGAGCACCAGCAGCGGCGCGTACAGGGGCAGGCCCAGCGCCAGCTTCCAGATGCCCAGCGCCGTGGTGTCCTCGGCGAGGAACAGCGGGTACTGCACGGCCAGGCGCAGGAGGAAGAGCCCCGCCCACGCGAGGGTCAGGGCGCCGAAGAGGCGGCGCTTGCGCCGATCGGACCGCCAGGAGGTGCCGTGCCCCATCAGGAAGCCGGCGGCGACGCCGATCAGGGGCCAGCGCACGAGGACGGAGAGGAGGAAGACGAGCCCGTAGACGAGGTTGGTGAGCAGCCCCAGGGCGAAGTTGTCGACGCCCCGCCCGGTGAACAGCGCCAGTGCGGCCGAGACCACCACGGCGAGCAGTCCGCCGACGGCCTGGATCACCGGCGTCCGGCCGAGCACCCGCGCCACCGTGAACGCCACGGCGAGCCCGACGGATGCGACCAGCGAGAGCACGAGCTCCGAGGTGACCGTGTAGAGCAGGACGAAGGCGATGCCGGGCACGACGGCCTCGAGGATCCCCCGGACGCCGCCCATGGTGCGCAGCAGCGCCTTCCCGTCGAACGGCTCGCCGTCGGCGACCGCGCCGAGTCCCGAGCGGCGGGCGGCCTGCGCGATCGCGTCGCCGACCTCGGGCCGGACCGGCTCCTCCGATCGGGCCGGGTCCTCGGGCCGCACCGGCTCCATGCCGGTCAGCTCGCGCTCTGCTGGGTCTGGCTGCCGGTCGGCACCTTCAGCGGGATCAGGTCGCGCGGAGGCATCGGGCCGCTGCCGCGGACCACGACGATGCTGCGGAAGAGCTCCTCGACCGAGGCGGCCGCCTGCTCGTCGACGGCTCCGGCTCCGGCGATCACGCCGCGGAGGAACCAGCGCGGACCGTCGACGCCGACGAACCGGGCGACGCGGGTCTGGCCGCCGGCGATCGGGAGCTCGGCGACGAGCTCCGGACCGAAGACGCCGTCGCGCTCCGTCGTCGATCCGCCCTGACGGCCGATCTGCTCGGCGATCTGGCCGCGGATCTCGTGCCAGAGGCCCGAGGAGCGCGGCGCGGAGAAGGGCTGCACCTGCAGCGTCGACCCTGCGTAGTCGAGGCCGACGGCGATGACGCGCTTGGTCCCCTCCTCGACCTCGAGGCGGATGTGCATGCCCTCGCGGGGAAGCACCTTCACCCCGCCGAGGTCGATGTAGGGGCGGACCGGGTTGGCCTCGCGCTCGTCCAGGGGCCCGGCCTCCGCGCGGTCCTCCGGCGCCGACTTCTCGAAGTCCTGCTGGACGGGCTCGGCGGCCTCGCCGGTCGTGGACTGGATGTCGCTCATGCGCTCTCCTCGTGGATTCTGGTCTCCTGGGCGCCGGCGGCGTACCCGGTGGATCCGAAGCCGCCCGTGCCGCGGACCGACTCGGGAAGCTCGTCGACGGCCGTGAACCTCGCCTGGACGACGGGGACGATCACGAGCTGCGCGATCCGGTCCCCCGCCGAGACGCGGTACGTCTCGCGGCTGTCGGTGTTGAGCAGCGCCACCCGGATCTCGCCGCGGTAGCCCGCGTCGATCGTTCCGGGGGCGTTGACGACGGTGATGCCGTGCCTGAAGGCCAGCCCGCTGCGGGGGACGACGAAGCCGGCGTGGCCCTCCGGGAGGGCGACGGCCACCCCTGTGCCGACGGAGGCGCGCTCACCGGGGGCGAGCACCACGTCCTCCGTCGAGTGGAGATCGGCTCCCGCGTCGCCCGGACGGGCGTAGGAGGGGAGCCGGTCCGCGGTGATCGGGACGTCGACGGTTGCAGGCACGTGACGAGGGTAGACCAAACGTCTGATCCAATAGGGTCATGCCGTCCTACCGAGAGAGGCTGTGGCCCGCGCCCTGGCTCTTCGTCGCCACCGCCCTCGTGATCCCCGCCAGCATCCTGGTGTTCGCGCCCATCGACTTCGCGGTGGGGGTGATCGTCGCAGTCGTGCTGTACGCGGGCTGCGTGCTGTCGCTGCTGGCCCTCTCCCCCGTGATCGAGGTGGCGGAGGGGGAGCTGCGCGCCGGCCGCGCGCACATCCCGCTGGACCTCGTGGGCGAGCCGTCCTCCTACTCGGGGGACCAGGCGTTCGCCGAGCGTGGGACGCGCCTGGACGCGCGGGCGTACCTGGTCATCCGCGGCTGGGTGAAGGAGGTGGTGCGGGTCCCGATCGAGGATCCGGCCGACCCGACGCCGTACTGGCTGGTCTCCACTCGCCGCCCGGACGACATCGTCGCCGCGATCCGGGGATCACGGCGACGGAGCGGTCGTCCTTCGGAGCCGGGAGGCGCTTAAGCGGCGCACTCCAGGCAGATCGGTCCGAGCTTCTCCTCGTGGTCGATCTGCGAGCGGTGCTTCACGAGGAAGCAGCTCACGCACGTGAACTCGTCCGCCTGGGGCGGAAGGACCACGACGTCCAGATCGAGGTCGGACAGATCGGCACCGGGCAGTTCGAATCCGCCCGGGTTGTCGGCGTCATCGACGTCGACGACTCCGGACATCTTGTCGGGGACTCGCTCCTTCAGGGCCTCGATCGACTCGGAGTCGTCATCGGTCTTGCGGGGGGCGTCGTAGTCCGTAGCCATTCCCATCCACTTCTTATTTCTGCTGTTCAACAAATCGGCGGGGTCAGTGTGCATCACGACGCATCGATTCGCAAACCACCTCGAACGGCTCTTGACACCCGCTCGCCCCGCCTCCTTCCGCACCAACTTTCGACCCGCCCGGGGTATTCCCGGCCGATCGCCCGGGCGCGTGGCATCCTTGCCCGGTCCGCGTCCAGAAGGAGGGTCCCCACGATGATGGAACTGAAGGTGATCGGCGTCGAGGGCGGATCGCTCGTCCTCGTGTCCGAGGGCGGCGAGCGCTTCTCGGTCCGCATCGACGAGACGCTGCAGAGCCAGCTGCGGCCGCGGGTCCACACCCTCCCGCCGCGCGAGAAGCGCGTCTCCCCCCGTGAGATCCAGGCCCACATCCGCTCCGGGCTCTCCGCCGAGGAGGTCGCCGAGCTCACGGGCGCCGACCTGGGCTACGTCCAGCGCTTCGAGGGACCCGTCACGGCTGAGCGCGAGCACATCGTCGCGTCCGCTCTCGCCGTGCGCGTCTACACGACCACCGACCCCGATCCCCTCGAGGAGGGCACGCCCTTCGGCGACGTCATCCGCGACCGCCTCGCGTCGCTCGGCGCCGAGGGCGAGCAGTGGTCGAGCTGGAAGGAGGAGGAGGGCTGGACCGTCAAGCTCCTCTTCCGCTCGGACGAGATCGACCACGACGCCCGCTGGCGCTTCGACCCGCGGAAGGCGCTGCTGTCGCCGCTGACCTCCGAGGCGATCACGCTCTCGCAGCAGGGCGAGATCCGGCCGACCCTCATCCCGCGCCTGCGCGCCGTCATCCCCGCCGCCGTCGACGAGCTCGCCACGCGCTTCGACCCGGAGTCCGCGGAGGCGCCGACCCGCTCCGCCCGGGCCGACCACCCCACGGCAGGCCGCCCCGCCGCGATGCCGCACGCCCGGCCGGCCGCCGTCCGCCCCTCCGACACGGAGCCGCAGCCGGCCCTCTCCGAGACCCCGCGCCCGATCTCGACGCTCCCCCGCCCCGTCACCAGCACGACGGAGCAGCGCGAGCGCAACCTCAACGACACCGCCGACCTGCTCGACGCCCTGCGTCGCCGCCGGGGCGAGCGCGATCACGCCTCGAGCCTCCGCGTCCGCGAGGAGCCGGAGCCCGAGGCCGAGGCCGCTCCTCCCGTCGAGAAGGCACCGGAGCCGCCGCGCACCGCTCCCCCGGTCCCCGAGCAGCCGTCGGGCGTGCGCGGGAGCCTCCGCCGGGGGCGGGCGTCGATGCCGAGCTGGGACGAGATCGTCTTCGGAGCGCGCAGCGACGACTGACCCTCCGCCGGCGCGGCTCCGCCGGGGCGGACGGTGCCCCCCGTCCCTCCGGCCCGGCTCAGGCCAGCGCGCCGAAGCGGAGGAGCGGCACCTGCGTCTCCTCCGGCGTGAGCGACCCGTGCTGCCCGATCATCGAGCGGCCGGAGGAGTCGTCCGCCGCGTAGTAGGCGATGGTCCTCCGCGCCGCGACGAACACGTCGCCCATCCGCTCGGCCGCCGCCGGAGAGACCTCGCCGAACCAGCCGCTCACGGCGACCTCGTCGCGCGTCGCGATCCAGGCGCGTGCGCCCTCCGCCTCGATCCAGCGCCGCGCCACCTCGTCGGGGTCCACACCGGGCTCGAGGTGCAGCTGCAGGCAGCGGGGCTCTCCTCCGAGGTGCCGGACGCCCTCGAGCAGCGGTCCCCGCTCGACGAGCACGTGCGAGGACGCCGGGACGTCCACGATGCCGTGGTCGGCGGTGACCAGCACGCTCTCGCGGGCGGAGAGCCCGCGGACCGCTTTGCCGACCTCCCCGTCCAGGAGCTCGAGCGCTGCCGTCCACTCCGGCGACTCCCAGCCGCGCGCGTGCGCCGCCTGGTCGAGCTCGGGGACGTAGAGGTACACGAGCTGCCGGCCGCCCTCGTCGAGCAGGGCGCGCGCCGCCGTGAAGCGCTCGGCGACGCCGCCGGCGGAGTGGTACTCGGCGCCGCGCAGGATCGCCCGCGTGAGACCGGAGCGGGCGTACCGCGCGGGGCCGATCACTCCGGCCCGGACACCGGCGGCCGAGGCCTGCTCGAAGACCGTGGGGTGGGGCTGCCACGTTTCGGGCACCATGCCCTCGTCCCAGCCGGAGAGCTGGTTGACCAGGCGGTCGGAGGCGCGGTCGAGCACGCGGTAGCCGACCATCCCGTGCCCGCCCGGGCGCAGGCCCGTCGTCAGGCTCGCCAGGGCCGCCGCGGTGGTCGTCGGGAAGCCCGAGACGAGCGTGGTGCCGCGGTTGAGGGCCGGAGCGAGCGTGCGCGAGTGGCCCCCGCGCTGGCGGAGGTTCGCGGCACCCAGGCCGTCGACGAGGACGATCACGATCCGCTCGACGCGGGGCGAGCCGAAGAGGCCGGGGCGGCCCAGGAGCGCGTCGAGGGCGCCCGGCAGGACGTCGGCGAGGCTCCGCCGCCCGTCGGGGGCTGGCGGTAGCATGTGGGTCATCGCGCCCAGTTTCGCACAGCGCCGCCGTCCCCGCCGGGCCGGTGCAGCGGAGCGTCCGCGTGAACGGGAGGGCCGGTCCCGTCCGCGAGGCGCCGTCTCCGCTCCGCCCGTCCCGTCGAGCGCCGCAGGGCGGTGCAGTCCCCCGCCGCCGCCCCGCGCCCGCCACCGAATCGAGTCATGAACGCTGCAGCCCCCTCCTCCGGATCCTCGCTCACCGAGCGCATCGAGGACGTCGACGTCTCGGCCGAGATGGAGGGGTCCTTCCTCGAGTACGCGTACTCGGTCATCTACTCGCGGGCCCTGCCCGACGCCCGCGACGGCCTCAAGCCGGTGCAGCGCCGGATCCTCTACATGATGAGCGAGATGGGGCTGCGGCCCGATCACGGCCACGTGAAGTCGGCCCGCGTGGTCGGCGAGGTGATGGGCAAGCTGCACCCGCACGGCGACGCCTCGATCTACGACTCCCTCGTCCGCCTCGCCCAGCCGTTCACGATGAGGGTCGCCCTCGTCGACGGGCACGGCAACTTCGGCTCCCTCGACGACGGCCCGGCCGCGGCCCGCTACACCGAGGCCCGCCTCGCCCCGGCCGCCACGGCCATGACCGAGCACCTCGGCGAGGACGTCGTCGACTTCGTCCCGAACTACGACAACTCGCACGACCAGCCCGAGGTCCTCCCCTCCGCGTTCCCGAACCTGCTGGTCAACGGGGCCAGCGGCATCGCCGTCGGCATGGCGACGAACATGGCGCCCCACAACCTCGTGGAGGTGATCGGGGCGGCCCGGCACCTGATCGCCCATCCCGACGCGTCCCTGGACGACCTGATGTCGTTCGTCCCGGGACCGGACTTCCCGAGCGGTGGCACGATCGTCGGCCTCGCCGGCGTGCGCGACGCCTACGCGACCGGCCGGGGCGGCTTCAAGACCCGCGCGCGCGTCTCGGTCGAGAGCATCACCGCGCGCAAGTCCGGCCTGGTCGTCACCGAGCTGCCCTACCTCGTCGGCGCCGAGAAGGTCATCGACAAGATCAAGGACGGCGTCCAGAACAAGAAGCTCAGCGGCATCTCGGACGTCACCGACCTGACGGACCGGGACAACGGCCTCCGGCTCGTCATCGGGATCAAGACCGGCTTCAGCCCGGAGGCCGTCCTCGAGCAGCTCTACCGCTACACGCCCCTCGAGGACGCGTTCTCGATCAACAACGTCGCGCTGGTCGACGGCGGCCCGCGCACCCTCGGCCTGAAGGAGCTGCTGCAGGTCTACATCGGCCACCGGGTGCAGGTCGTCACCCGGCGGACCCGCTACCGGCTGCGCAAGCGCCAGGAGCGGCTGCACCTGGTCGAGGGCCTGCTCATCGCGATCCTCGACATCGACGAGGTCATCCAGCTGATCCGCGGGAGCGACGACACCGCGGCGGCGCGGGCCCGGCTGATCGAGGTCTTCGACCTCAGCACCCTGCAGGCCGACTACATCCTCGAGCTCCAGCTCCGCCGCCTCACGAAGTTCTCGCGCATCGAGCTCGAGACCGAGCGCGACACCCTCCTCGCCGAGATCGCCGAGCTCGAGGCCCTCCTCGCCAGCCGCTCACGGATCGACGAGCTGGTCTCGGACGAGCTCGACGAGGTCGCCCAGCGCCTCGGGACCCCGCGGCGCACCCTGCTCACCGAGGCGCGTCCCTCCGTCGCCACCACCGGGCGGAAGGCCGCCGCGGTGCTCGAGATCGCGGACGTGCCCTGCCGGGTGCTGCTGAGCACCACCGGCCGCATGGTGCGGGTCGACCGCGACCCCGAGGCCGCTCCCCACCCCGAGCGCGCCACGCGCCGCTCGAAGCACGACGCCGTCCTCAGCGTGCTCGACACGACCAGCCGGACGGAGATCGGCGCGGTCACCAGCGCCGGTCGGCTCCTCCGCTTCTCGCCGGTCGACGTGCCCGCCGTCCCCTCCTCCTCGGTGCAGCTGGGCGCGGGCGTGCGCATGAGCGACTACCTCCCGCACCTGGCGAAGGACGAGCGGGTGCTCGCGCTCGTCGCCCTCGACGACGAGCGGCCGATCGCGCTCGGCACCCAGCAGGGCGTCGTCAAGCGCGTCGCGCCGGGCGAGCTGCCCAACCGCCCGGACATCGAGCTCATCGCCCTGAAGCCGAAGGACGCCGTCGTGGGCGCGGCCGCGTCGGCGGAGGAGGACGAGCTGGTCTTCGTCACCGGCGAGGCCCAGCTGCTGCGCTTCCCCGCGTCCGCCGTCCGCCCTCAGGGCCGGACCGCCGCGGGGATGGCCGGGGTCAAGCTGGCCGAGACCGACGACGTCGTGCACTTCGCCGTCGTCGCCGCCGAGGACCGGGACGAGGCCGTCGTCGCGACGGTCGCCGTCGACAGCTGGGCCCTCTCGGGGACCGACACCGGCAGTGCGAAGGTCTCGCCGTTCTCGGAGTTCCCCGCCAAGGGCAGGGCCACCGGCGGAGTCCGTGCGCAGCGCTTCCTCAAGGGTGAGACCGCCCTCGGAGTGGCGTGGGTCGGCCCCGGTCCCGCGCACGCGCTCGAGGCCGACGGCTCGGTCGCCGCGCTGCCCGACTCCGGGATGAAGCGCGACGGCTCCGGCGTGGCGCTCGCGGCGCCGATCGCGACGATCGGAGCGGCGCCCGAGGTGTTCTGAGCCCCGCGGCTCAGACGTCGATGCGGTCCCGCGACAGCGACTCGGACCCGCGGACGATGAACTCCTTGCGGGGTGCCACGTCGTTGCCCATCAGCAGCTCGAACACCCGGCCGGCGTTCTCGGCGTCGGCGACCCGCACCCGGCGGAGGGTGCGGCGGGAGCGGTCCATGGTCGTCGTGGCCAGCTGGTCCGCGTCCATCTCGCCGAGCCCCTTGTAGCGCTGGATCGGGTCCTGGTAGCGGCGGCCCGCCTTGCCGAGGGCCGCGAGCACGCTCTGCAGCTCCTTCTCGGAGTAGGTGTAGATCGTCTCGTTCGGCTTCTTCCCCGCGTTCATCACCACGAGCCGATGCAGCGGAGGCACGGCGGCGAAGACGCGCCCCGCCTCGACGAGCGGCCGCATGTAGCGGAAGAAGAGCGTGAGCAGCAGGGTGCGGATGTGGGCGCCGTCGACGTCGGCGTCGCTCATCAGGATGATCTTCCCGTAGCGGGCGGCCGAGAGGTCGAAGGAGCGGCCGGAGCCGGCTCCGATCACCTGGATCATCGAGGCGCACTCGGCGTTCGAGAGCATGTCGGCGATGCTCGCCTTCTGCGTGTTGAGGATCTTCCCCCGGATCGGCAGCAGGGCCTGGTACTCGCTGTTGCGGGCGAGCTTGGCGGTGCCGAGGGCGGAGTCGCCCTCGACGATGAAGAGCTCGCTGTTCTCGACGTCGCTGCTGCGGCAGTCGACCAGCTTCGCCGGAAGGGAGGAGGACTCCAGCGCGTTCTTGCGGCGCTGCGTCTCCTTGTGCGCGCGGGCCGAGATCCGCGACTTCATCTCGGCGACGACCTTCTCGAGGAGCTGGGAGGTCTGCGCCTTGTCCTCGCGGCGCGTCGAGGAGAACACCGCGCCCAGCGTCGAGGCGATGGTGGAGGCGACGATCGCGCGGACGGCGGGCGTGCCCAGCACCTCCTTCGTCTGGCCTTCGAACTGCGGCTCAGGGAGCCGCACGGTCAGCACGGCGCTGAGCCCGGCGAGGACGTCGTCCTTCTCGAGCTTGTCCGAGCCGACCTTGAGGCGGCGGGCGTTCGCCTCCACCTGGGAGCGGAGCAGCTTCAGCAGGCCCTGCTCGAAGCCGGTCTGGTGCGTCCCGCCCTTGGGCGTCGAGATGATGTTCACGAAGCTGCGCATCACCGTCTCGTAGCCGGTGCCCCAGCGCAGGGCGATGTCGACCTCGCAGGTGCGCTCCACCTCGGTGGGCACCATGGCGCCGCCGGGGGTCAGCACCGGCACGGTCTCGGTGAAGGTGCCGGAGCCGGTGAGGCGCAGCACCTCGGTCACGGGGGCGTCGGGGGCGAGGAACTCGACGAACTCCGAGATGCCGCCGTCGTAGCGGAACATCTCGGCGCGGCGCTCGTCCGCCCTGTCGTCGACGATGTCGATCGTCAGGCCGGGGACGAGGAACGCGGTCTGCCGGGCGCGCGTCACCAGGTCGTCCGTCTGGAACGAGGCGCCCTTCGTGAAGATCTGGCGGTCGGCCCAGTAGCGCACGCGCGTTCCGGTGACGCCCTTGGCGACCTTCCCGACGACCGTCAGCTCCGACCCGTTCTCGAACGGCGTGAACGGAGCGTCGGGGGTGGGCTCGCCCGCGTCGGCGAAGCGCCCGGGCTCCCCCCGGTGGAACGACATCCGGTAGGTGCGGCCGTTGCGGTCGACCTCGACGTCGAGGCGCTCCGAGAGCGCGTTGACCACGGAGGCGCCGACGCCGTGTAGACCGCCGGACGCCGCGTAGGACCCGGAGCCGAACTTGCCGCCCGCGTGCAGCTTCGTGAACACGACCTCGACTCCGGAGAGCCCCGTCTTCGGCTCGATGTCGACCGGGATCCCGCGCGCGCGGTCGCGCACCTCGACGCTGCCGTCGGCGTGCAGGAGCACGCTGATCTCGGTCCCGTGCCCGGCCAGCGCCTCGTCGACGGAGTTGTCGATGACCTCCCAGAGGCAGTGCATGAGGCCGCGCGAGTCGGTCGATCCGATGTACATGCCGGGCCGCTTCCGGACCGCCTCGAGACCCTCGAGGACGGAGAGGTGGCGGGCGTTGTAGTCGGTGGAGGCCATCCGCCCAGTCTACTTTCGGGAACCGCTCCGGCCGCGGTGGCGTGGCATCCGACGACAGCACGATGGCCGCTCGGCGCGGGGCCCCTACGCGCAGAGCGAAATGCCGACCGATCGACTCCGTGCGGAAACAATCGCGTGCTTGGATGGGTTCCACTAAGCAGAGATCGAAGAACGAGTGCAGGAGGCCAAGTCATGTCGACCACAGCAACCCAGAACGGCGTGGACGAGCTCGCCGGTGCCCACCAGCTCTCCGCCGCCGACCGCTGCGACAGCTGCGGTGCCCAGGCGTACATCCGAGTGGTCGTGAACAACGGAGAACTGCTGTTCTGCGCACACCACGGGAAGAAGTACCAGGAGAAGCTCTCCAGCATCGCCCAGAGCTGGCACGACGAGTCCGCCCGACTCTTCGAGGAGCAGCGCCCCTAGCGCGTCCCCGATCAGCCCGGACGGCGCGTCAGCGCCCTACCGACCGACACCGAGCCGCTTCGCGATCACATCGCGAGCGGCTCGTGCCGTTTCATCGACCAGGCGGAGACGCTCGTCCGACGGGGAGTAGGCGTCGCCGAGGGCGCGCCGCAGGATCGCGTCCGCGAGCGAGGGGTTCTTCGCGAGGACGGGGCCGTGCAGGTGCGTGCCCAGAAGGCCTCCCTCCGCGTAGCCTTCGTGGCCGGCGCCGTCGCCGGTGCCGTGCAGCACTCGGCCGAGCGCGTCCTCGGGCGCGATCCCGGTCATCCGGCGCTCGTGGTTCTCGAATCCGACGACGACGCCGCCCGGCGTCTCGACGAGGAGGTCGTCGGTCGCGCGCTCGCCCGTGACCGAGTCTCCGGGGAACAGCCCGATCCCCCGGGCGCCGCCCGCGGCCGTGCTGATCGAACCGGCCAGCATCTCCCAGCCGGCTCCGACCGCGACCACCTGGGTGCCCTGGTCGACCCAGGCCCGCAGCGTCGGCGCGATCTCGTGGAGGAGTGCCAGGACGCCCGGGAGGTCCTCGTCCGCTCCCGTCCCGGCGACCAGGACGTCCGGACGGACCTCGGCGTCGGAGGCGGTCGCCAGCGGCACCACCTCCGCCTCGACGCCCGACCAGCGCGCCCGAGCCGCGAGGACCCGGGCGTTCGCCGCGTCGCCGTTGCTGTCCAGGACGTCGGGAGCGAGCACGGCGATGCGGAGGGTGGTCACGCGGTCTCCTCGCGGTTGGTGACGAGCTGCAGGTGCGCACGGGTGCGGCGCATCGAATCCGCCGAGAAGACGATGGTCTTCCGGCCGGAGGCGGGGGTCGGCAGAGCGAGGAACGCGTCGAGCGCGCGGCCCAGGTCCTCCTCGACGGAATCGACGCGGACGCCGTCGTAGCGCAGGTGCAGCGCCGCCTCGTGCGCCTTCGACCCCGAGACGACTCTGACGTGCCCGAGCACGGAGGTGTCCACGGGCCAGAAGTAGGAGGGGTCTCGGACGTCGGAGCCGATCGCGAGCATGATCTGCTCGGTCCCCTCGGGGATCTCCGCGATGTTCAGGCGGTAGCTCGCCGGGTTCTGAACCAGGACGAACTCGACCTCGTGGCCGCGCACGGTGACGATCTCGCCCCGCCCGAAGACGGGGTCGATGCTCGAGAGCGCGGAGGCGGCGAGGGCCGGGTCGAAGCGCTCGGCGAGCACGGCGCGGGCCGTGGAGACGGCCGCCGCGGCGTCGACCGCGTAGTGGACGCCCCGCGCGGGGAGCCGGACCTCGAGCGGGTCGCCGTCGCTGACGATGCGCGCGGCCGCTCCCGTCGTGCTCTCGACGACGGTGGTGGCACGGTCGGTCCCGGCCTCCGCCTCCGCGGCGTAGCCGAGACCGCCCGACGCGGAGTCGCGGACGGAGGAGGAGACGCCGTACCAGCGGATCCGCTCGTCGGGGAGGGAGGTCGCGACATCGGCGACGTGGCGGTCGTCGGCGTTCAGCACGACGGGACCGGTCGCGCGGGAGGCGATGGTGCCGAGCATCCGGGCGACCATGGCCGGATCGAAGAAGCGGTCGATCTGGTCGACCACCACGTTCGTCAGCAGGACGACGCGGGGGCGCATCCGGGGCGCGAGGCGCGCGCCGTGACCCTCGTCCATCTCGAGGACGGCGATGTCGGCGTCGATCCGTCCGCGGAGGTCCGCCCGCTCCAGGAGCGCGGAGGTCAGCCCCTGGGCGATGTTGGCCGTCGAGGGGTTGGTGAAGACCCGGAGCCCGTGCGCGCGGAGTACCGCGACCAGCATCTTGGTCGTGGTCGACTTGCCCGCCGATCCCGTGACGACCACGAGGCCGTCCCGGAACCCGTCGAGCACCGCGGGCAGGAATCCGGGCGCGACGCGGTTCACCACGAGTCCGGGCACGGCGGATCCCCCGCCGGGCTTCCGGACCCGCGCGGCGAACCGGGCGGCCCTCCCGAGGAGGACCGCCGGCGCGTAGCGGATCACCGGCCTACTCGAGGTAGTCGCGGAGCGACTGCGAGCGGGACGGGTGGCGGAGCTTGGCCATCGTCTTGGACTCGATCTGGCGGATGCGCTCGCGCGTCACGCCGAAGGTGTCGCCGATCTGGTCGAGCGTCTTCGGCATGCCGTCGCCGAGGCCGAAGCGCATGCGGATCACGCCGGCCTCGCGCTCCGAGAGCGAGTCGAGCAGCGACTCCAGCTGCTTCTGCAGCATGGTGAAGCCCACGGCGTCGGCCGGGACGACCGCCTCGGTGTCCTCGATGAGGTCGCCGAACTCGCTGTCGCCGTCCTCGCCCAGGGGCGTGTGCAGCGAGATCGGCTCGCGCCCGTACTTCTGCACCTCGATGACCTTCTCGGGGGTCATGTCGAGCTCGCGCGAGAGCTCCTCGGGCGTGGGCTCGCGGCCCAGGTCCTGGAGCATCTGGCGCTGCACGCGGGCCAGCTTGTTGATGACCTCGACCATGTGCACCGGGATGCGGATGGTGCGGGCCTGGTCGGCCATCGCGCGGGTGATCGCCTGGCGGATCCACCACGTGGCGTAGGTCGAGAACTTGAAGCCCTTGGTGTAGTCGAACTTCTCGACCGCACGGATGAGGCCCAGGTTGCCCTCCTGGATGAGGTCGAGGAACTGCATCCCGCGACCGGTGTAGCGCTTCGCGAGGCTGACGACGAGCCGGAGGTTCGCTCCGAGCAGGTGGCTCTTCGCGCGCTGGCCGTCCTTCGCGACCCAGCGCAGCTCGCGGACGAGCTCCGGGCTGAGGTCGGTCGAGTTGGCGAGCTTGTCCTCGGCGAACAGGCCGGCCTCGATGCGCATCGCGAGCTCGACCTCCTCGGCCGCGTTCAGGAGCGCGACCTTGCCGATCTGCTTCAGGTAGTCCTTGACCGGGTCGGCGGTGGCACCGGTGATCGCGGTCGAGTAGACCGGGACCTCGTCGTCCTCTCCGCCGAACGACAGGACGAGCGCACCGCTCGGGAGCGGCTCGGCCGGAGCGGCGACGGCAGCGGCGGCCGGGGCCTCCGGCGTCTCCGCGTCGTCCTTGGCGTCGGTCTCGGTGTCCTCGGCGACGACCTCGGTCTCCTCCTCCTCCGCTGCCTCGTCGGGCTCGACGGCGTCGGTCGGCTCCTCCTCGGTGTCGGCGGGAGCGGCGGCCTTGGTCGTGGCGCGCGAGCGGGTCGTCTTGGCCGCGGTGGTCTTGGCCGCCGTGGTCTTCGCCGCGGGCTTGCGCGTCGCGGGCTTCTTGGTGGTCGTCGTCACGTCGTCGTCGACGGCGTCGAGCGTTGCGGTCTTGGTAGCTCTGGTGGCCATGGCGGCACCTCTCCATCCGTTGCGTCCCGGGGGCGGGCGGCGCGGGAAGGCGTCGTCCGTCGGTGGGCATTACGAGGACCCATGTCAAGTCGAGGACGTCGCACGCCCGACGTGGGCCTGATGCTCCTCGACCCGAACGGGTCCTATTGACAATTATTGCACGTCTGAGTAGTGCAGCCGTGCGGTGCGGTGCGAGTGGGGCTCGATCCGGCGGGATCCGGGCCGTTCAGCTGGGACATCGCGTCTGCAGAAGGGCGGATCGACGGGGACGACCGTCAGCGCCCCGCGCGGCCGCGGCGCATCCGGTCACTCAGTGCAACCCAGAGAGGGGCCACGGTTATTCCCTCGTCCTCGGCCAGGCGGCGGCGGGTCCGGCGGCGCGCGACGACGAGTCCGACGACTCCGGCGCCGACCACCACGTACTGCACGCACCACGCCAGGCGGAAGTGCTCGAGCGAGTAGGTCTGCTCGGAGGAGGCACTGGGACCGGCCAGTGCGTCGAGGATCAGGCCGATCGCGAACATCATCGTGAAGCTGGCCAGGAACCCGCCCACGTTGACGACTCCGTTCGCCGCGCCGAGGCTCCGCGAGGGGTTGAACGTGCGGGCGAAGTCGAACCCGATCATGGAGCCGGGGCCGCCCGCTCCGACGACGATCAGGAGCAGCACCACGAGCCAGTACGGCGGGACGCCGGGCCAGAGCAGCACGACGGTCCAGGCGACCGCCATCGCCGAGACGATCCCGAGCACGAGGTTGCTGCGGCGCATGGGGTGGCGGGCGGTCAGGACGCCGAGCACGGGCCCGACGACGATCCCCGCGATCACGACGATCGTGAGGGTCGGCGCGGCGACGGTCGGCGGCAGGCCGATCGCGTAGACGAGGAAGGGGTAGCCCCAGAGCAGCGTGAACACCGTGCCGGAGGACTGCGTGACGAAGTGCGACCAGAAGCCGAGCTGCGTCCCCGGCCGGCGCAGGCTCACTCCGAGCTGCGCGATCGTCGCCCGGAGCGTCGGAGGCACCACCGTGATCGGCTCGGTGCGCGGCGGGACGTCGGCGACCAGGAGGAGCACGCCGAGGAAGGACACGGCCCCGAGGCCGGCGGCGCTGAGGAACGCGGGCTCCCAGCCGAACGTGTGGAGGATCGCCGCGAACGGGAGTGCGGAGAGGATCTGGCCCACCTGGCCGATGTTGCCGATCCACTGCGAGAGCTGCGGCACGATCGGTCCGCTGAACCAGGTCACCGTGAGGCGGATCACGGAGGTGAAGATCGCGGCGTCCCCGGCTCCCAGCAGGATCCGCCCGACGATCGCGACGCCGATGCCCGGCGCGATCGCGACCACGACCTGGCCCGCCATCATCAGGGCCGTGCCCGAGAGGATCAGGGTCCGCGGGCCGAACCGGTCGATGAGGATCCCGACCGGGATCTGCATCCCGGCGTAGACGATCAGCTGGACGACGGCGAGCGACGAGAGGACGGCGGCGGCCACCCCGAACCGCTCCGCGGCGTCCACTCCTGCGACGCCCAGCGTCGTGCGGTCCAGGACCGCGACGAGGTAGGCGAACGCTCCGGCACCGAAGACGAACCAGGCTCGACGATCACGCACTCGTCCGATCCTACGGCCGCTCAGGAGGCGGTGGGCTCCTCGCCCGGGCGGCGGATCGCGAGGAACTTCTCGAGCTCGGCGGCGATCGCGTCGGCGCTGGGCACGAAGCCGTCCTCGTCGGTGAGCGGCGAGCGGAGGCTCGTCCCCTCCATGTAGGTGTCGTGCCGCGCCTCGAGGGCCGAGACCAGCTTCTGCAGCTCGTCGTTGCCGCCGACCTGCTCGTCGACCTTGCCGAGGAACTCCCGCCCGCTCTCGCGCAGGCGGTCCGTCGGGAAGATGAGGCCGGTCGACGCCGAGATGCTCTCGAGCGCCGCGACCGCCGCCTGCGGGTACTCGGTGTCCGACAGGTAGTGGGGGATGAGCAGCGCGAAGCCGACCACGGTCAGACCGCGCTCGTAGAGGCGCAGCTCGAGCAGGTGGAGGACGTTCGAGGGCACCTGCGTGTGCGGCTTCCAGACCGACATCGCCTCGATCAGGTCCTCGCGGTTGCCGCTCACGGTGACGCCGACGGGCCGGGTGTGCGGCACGGGCATCGGGATCGCCTGGACCCACGTGGTCGAGGCGACGTCGAGCCGCTCGAGGAGGGAGACCACCGCGCGGGTGAACCGCTCCCACTGGAAGTCGGGCTCGAAGCCGGTGAGCAGGAGGAACGGCTGGTGCAGCTCGTCGTGCGCGAGCGAGAGCCGGAGCATCGCAGGACGGTAGTCCGTCAGGTGGTCCTGGTCGAACGTGATGATGGGGCGGCGGGCCCGGTAGTCGAGCAGCTGATCCCGGTCGAAGACCGCGACCCCGCGGTGCTCGAGGGTCTCGAAGAGGTACTCCCCCAGCTGCCCCACCGCTCCCCCGGCGTCGGCCGAGCCGGTCAGGCCCGCGACGAGGTGCAGCCCGCGCGGGATCTCGGAGAGGTCGCCCTCGATCTCGAACAGGTCTTCCGGATCCAGCATGCGTCCAGTCTAAACGGGGGTCCCGGCGCCCCGGCCGGGTCCGCTGAGCCCTCAGCGAACAGCGCCTAGCATTGCCGCCATGCCCCTCTCCTCTCTCGAGTACTCGACCGTTCCCGCCTCCGACATCGACACCGACGCCCTCGTCCTCGGCGTCGCCCCGGGACCCGACGGTCCCCGGCTCGTCGGCGCGGAGGGCTTCGAGGAGCTGGCCCCCGCGCTGAGCGCGCTCGGCGCGACCGGCGCGGCCGAGACGCTCGTGCGCGTGCCGTCCTCGGTCCGTGCCGGAGTGATCGTGCTCGTCGGACTCGGCTCGGCGGAGCCCGACGACACCGCGCTGCGGAACGCCGCGGGCGCCGCCGTCCGCCTGCTCGCGGGGTCCGCCTCCGTGGCACTCTCCCTCCCCGCCGGCTCCGACGGCACGCTCGCCGCGGTCGCCGAGGGCGCCGCGCTCGGCTCCTACTCCTTCACCGCCTTCCGCGGCAGCACCGCCGCCGCGGCGAAGGCGCCCGTCGAGCACGTCGTCCTGCTGGGCGGCGGCGAGTCGGCCGACCCCGCCGTCCTGGACCGGGCGCTCGTGCTCGGCCGCGCGGTCGGCACGGTGAAGGACCTCGTCAACACTCCCCCGTCGCACCTCTACCCGCAGACGCTGGCCGAGGCCGTGCAGACCGGCGCCGAGGGACTGCCCCTCGAGGTCACCGTCTGGGACGAGGAGGCCCTCGCGGAGGAGGGGTTCGGCGGCATCCTCGGAGTCGGCAGCGGCTCCTCCCGCCCGCCCCGCCTCGTGAAGGTCGCCTACGCGCCCGAGGGCGCGAGCACCCACCTCGCCCTGGTCGGCAAGGGCATCACCTTCGACAGCGGCGGACTCTCGCTCAAGCCGCCGGCCTCGATGATCGGGATGAAGACCGACATGGCGGGCGCGGCGACCGTGTACGCCGTCGTGCGCGCCATCGCGGAGCTCGGCCTCCCGCTCCGCGCGACCGCCTGGCTCTGCATCGCCGAGAACCTCCCCTCCGGGACCGCGATCCGCCCGGACGACGTGCTCACCGTGCGCGGCGGGACCACGGTGGAGGTGCTGAACACCGACGCCGAGGGCCGACTGGTGCTCGCCGACGGCCTCGTCGCCGCCAGCGAGGAGCAGCCCGATGCGATCATCGACGTCGCGACGCTGACCGGCGCCTCCGTGGTCGCCCTCGGCAACCGGACCGT
The DNA here is from genome assembly GCF_002931595.1 of Rathayibacter sp. AY2B9. Taxonomy (NCBI): domain Bacteria; kingdom Bacillati; phylum Actinomycetota; class Actinomycetes; order Micrococcales; family Microbacteriaceae; genus Rathayibacter; species Rathayibacter sp. AY2B9. Next base: position 2,322 of record NZ_PSUB01000007.1, on the reverse strand, counting down.
CGGCGCTCTGGGCGACGACGAGCTGGTCTCCCGCGTCCTCGACGCCGCCCGCGCGGCGGGAGAGCCCTTCTGGCAGATGCCCCTCCCCGCGGAGCTGCGACCGCTGCTGAACTCGGACATCGCCGACATCGCGAACGTCAAGCCGGGCAACACCGCCGGCGGCATGCTCCTCGCCGGCCACTTCCTCCGCGAGTTCGTCGGGAAGCGCGGCGAGGGCGAGGACGCGACCACGATCCCGTGGGCGCACCTCGACATCGCCGGCCCCTCGAGCAACGGAGGCGGCGGCTACGGCTTCACCGGAGCCGGCGCCACGGGGGTCTCGGTGCGCGCGCTGATCGCCCTGGCCGAGGGCTTCGCGAGCGCGTAGTAGGGTCGACGGGGCGGGAGATCCCGCCTCGTCCCCCCTCCCGATCCGCTCGGCGCTCAGCGCCGGAGCCGGTCGGCCGGGAAGCGGGACCGCACGTCGCGAGGGAGTCACTGGGTGTCGGAAGAGCGCTACGACCTGGTCGTGCTCGGAGGTGGCAGCGGCGGGTACGCGGCGGCCCTCCGGGCGACGCAGCTCGGGATGAGCGTCGCGCTCGTGGAGCGCGACAAGCTCGGCGGCACCTGCCTGCACAGGGGATGCGTGCCCACCAAGGCCCTGCTGCACGCCGCCGAGCTGGCGGACGGCGCCCGCGAGGGAGAGAAGTACGGCGTGCTCTCGAGCTTCACCGGGATCGACATGGCGGGCGTCACGCGCTACCGCGAGGGCGTCGTCGCCGGCAAGTACAAGGGGCTCCAGAGCCTCGTGTCCTCGCGCGGCATCACGGTCGTCACGGGCGAGGGCCGTCTCACCGCGCCCGGCACGGTGACCGTCGGCGAGCACGTGCTCCACGGCGCGTCGATCGTCGTCGCCACCGGGTCCGCCTCCCGCACCCTCCCCGGCATCGAGATCGGCGGCCGGATCCTGACGAGCGACCAGGCTCTCGAGCTCGACCACGTGCCCGCGAGCGTCGTCGTCCTCGGCGGCGGAGTGATCGGCGTCGAGTTCGCGAGCGTCTGGCGCTCGTTCGGCGCCGAGGTCACGATCGTCGAGGCCCTCCCCCACCTCGTTCCCAACGAGGACGAGAGCGTCAGCAAGCAGCTGGAGCGCGCCTTCCGCAAGCGGGGCATCGCCTTCCAGCTGGGATCCCGCGTCGCGTCGGTCTCGCAGAGCGAGGGCGGCGTCTCCGTGTCGCTCGAGAGCGGCGCCACGGTGGAGGGCGAGATCCTGCTGGTCGCCGTCGGCCGCGGCCCGGTGACCGCGGGCATCGGCCTCGAGGAGGCCGGGGTCCGCCTCGACCGCGGCTACGTGCTGACCGACGAGCGCCTGCAGACCTCCGTCCCCGGCGTGTACGCCGTGGGCGACATCGTGCCGGGGCTCCAGCTCGCGCACCGGAGCTTCCAGCAGGGGATCTTCGTCGCGGAGGAGATCGCCGGTCTGGGCCCGCAGGTCGTCTCGGACGTCAACGTCCCGAAGGTGACCTACAGCGACCCCGAAGTGGCCTCCGTCGGCCTCGGCGAGGCCCGCGCGATCGCCGAGTACGGCGCCGAGCGCGTCGCCGTGTACGACTACGGCCTCGGCGGCAACGCCCGGAGCACGATCATCGGGACCACCGGCTCCGTGAAGGTCGTGCGCCTGGTCGACGGCCCGGTCGTCGGCGTGCACATGGTCGGAGCCCGCGTCGGCGAGCTGATCGGCGAGGCTCAGCTCATCGTGAACTGGGAGGCGCATCCCGAGGACGTCGCGCCCCTCGTGCACGCGCACCCCACTCAGAACGAGGCGCTCGGCGAGGCGCACCTCGCTCTGGCCGGGAAGCCGCTGCACGCCCTGTAGAACCACTGCGGTGCGGCGACCCGCCGCTTCCGCATCAGTAAGCTGGACATCGAAACACAAGCGTCTTAAGGAGACAGGCTTATGAGCGAATCCGTCAGCCTCCCGGCACTCGGAGAGAGTGTCACGGAAGGAACGGTCACCCGCTGGCTGAAGAACGTCGGGGACCGCGTCGAGGTGGACGAGCCCCTGCTCGAGGTCTCGACCGACAAGGTCGACACCGAGATCCCGTCGCCCGTCGCGGGAGTGATCGAGGAGATCCTCGTCCAGGAGGACGAGACCGTCGAGGTCGGCGCCGAGCTGGTGCGCATCGGAGACGGCTCCGGAGCCGCGTCGGCGTCCGAGCCCGAGGCTCCCGCCGAGGAGGCCCCCGAGGTCCAGGCCGCCGAGACCGAGGCCACTGACGAGGCGACCCCGTCGGTGGACGCCGAGAGCGACGCCGAGGCTCCCGCCCCGGCCGAGCCCGAGCC